>JAENJC010000057.1 GCA_016844545.1 Deltaproteobacteria bacterium
TGAGTGCATATATTTCTTGGCAAGACCTTCAATCTCATTATTGAGTTTCAGCACATCTTCTATATGCCTTGGCAACTTCACCAGTTCAGAAACCATTTCCCTTGCATTGCTTTGACCAATCCTTCCCCGGCTCCTTCCGAGATATATCGTTAATAGATAAAGGGCTATAAGTTGGCAAGTAAAGGCCTTTGTTGAGGCAACTCCTATCTCAGGCCCTGCATGGGTGTAGATGACTCCATGAGATTCCCTGGCGATACTTGAGTCCACCACATTGCAGATGGACAATACCTTTGCCCCCTTCCCTTTTCCCTCTCTGATGGCAGCGAGGGTATCTGCTGTCTCTCCTGACTGGCTGATGGCTATAATAAGGGTCGATGGGTCGATTATAGGGTCCCTGTACCGGAACTCAGATGCAATATCCACCTCAACCGGGATCCTGCAAAACTCCTCTATCATGAACTTACCAACAAGAGAGGCATGCCAGGATGTCCCGCATGATGTGAAGACGATCCTCTTTATCCCTGATATGTCGTCTCTGGATAGGCCTATTTCGTTAAGGAATACGTCGCCGGTCTCCTCTGATATCCTTCCACGGAATGTGTCCGTTATGGCTGTAGGCTGTTCGAATATCTCCTTTAGCATGAAGTGCCGGTATCCGCCCTTTTCCGCCATTGTGGGAGACCATGTTATCTCCTTCGGCGTCCTGGACAAGGGTTTTCCATCGGCATCTTCAAGCCTTAACCCCTTTCCATCCATAATAACCAGGTCTCCATCCTCAAGAAAGATCATCCTCCTTGTGTAACTAAGTATTGCCGGTATGTCGGAGGCGATGAAGTTTTCCCCCTCCCCAAGGCCCACAACAAGAGGGCAACCGTTCTTGGCAGCTATCAGCTTGCCTGGCTCCTTTTCACAAAGGACAGCTATGGCATAAGCCCCTTTAAGCTCTTTAAGGCTCTTTTTTACGGCAGCCTCGAAATTGCTATCTTGCAGATGTTTGTTTATAAGGTGGGCAATGACCTCTGTATCAGTCTCAGACTCAAATATATACCCCTCATTCTTAAGGATCTCCTTAAGATAAAGATGGTTTTCTATTATTCCATTATGAACTACTACAACAGGCCCTGACTTGTGGGGATGGGCGTTCTCCTCCGAAGGTCTTCCATGTGTGGCCCATCTGGTATGCCCTATCCCAGGTGTCCCTGATATCGGTTCCTTTTTGATCTGCTCGTCAAGGTTGATGAGCTTCCCAATGCTCCTTCGCCTCTCCATCCTTCCATTATGGATTACGGCAACCCCTGCCGAGTCGTACCCTCTGTATTCAAGTCTTTTCAAACCGTCAAGAAGAATAGGCACCGCATCCTTATTTCCGAAGTAACCAACTATTCCGCACATCTGTTATCCCCTCCCGAAGACATTTTATACCAAGTTGCTTTCAAACAATTAAATTATAGATATTGAAAGCTTACTTGGTATTATACCAGTGTACAATTAAATTTTATATTTGATTGCTAATCGGTACTACTCCGCAATAAGCCTTTCCACCACTGCCTCTTGCATAGAGTCGGCCTGATCAAATGCATCCATCATAACATCGGCATCAAAACTATTCAATATATAAGGGCTTCCGAATGAAATCAAAACAACACGCCCTCCCCTGCTTATGGCGCCTCTGAGATTCTCTGCGGATTTTTCAGACAAACCGGAACTCCCCTTCCAGGCGGAGACCCTGGAAAAGATCGGAAGAACTGCTGTCTCACCCTCATTAATCTCCAAAGGAGATGAAACTGTCTTTAAGGCTGGGACCTTCCCTCTTATGGCATCTAAAAATGGCCTTGCAACGCTTCCATCCCCGTCATCGTCAATCACCAGACATACTATATTTTCAGATGAGCTTGTAGGGGCGAGTAGCGAATCGCCCGTTCCCTTCCTGATTTTAATGGCCTTCATGGCAATCTTATAGGCTACATCTTCGGATTGTTGAGTATGAATCTCCGGCCACTGACCACCGGCCACTGACCACTGTTTCTTAATACCCATCACCTTTTTATATGCCTCATCAACCCTTTCGTATGACAGTCTCCCGTTCTCAACTGCCCTAACTATAGCATCAAGCATCTTCAGAGGTTCGGAGGGATGGAGCAGGATATCGCACCCTGCCTCAAGGCACCTGACAGCGGCCTCCCCTTCATCGCAGACAGACTTCAGGGCCCCCATATCAAGCGCATCAGTCACAACCAGACCCTTAAAACCCATCTGATCCTTCAGCAAATTCGTAACTATCCTCTTTGAAAAAGTCGCAGGTATTGGTTCAGGCTCCAATGCAGGGACTTTAAGGTGGCCAATCATTATCATCGCTACCCCTGCCTCAATAGCTGCCTTGAACGGCGGAAGTTCCACTCTCTCAAGTCTTTTTATATCTACATTTATAACAGGCAGGGATGTATGTGAGTCAACAGCGGTGTCCCCATGGCCGGGGAAGTGCTTGGCGCAGGCTAAAAGGCAGTTTTGAGTTTTGAGTTTTGAGTTTTGAGTTGACCCTCCCTGTAATCCTTTTACATACTCCGCCACAAACCATGAAACCTTTTCAGGCTCTTCACCAAAGGAACGGGTGCAGATAATGGGGTTATCCGGGTTCACATTTAGGCCCATTGGCTGGGAAATCTTGTTCCCCCTGCAATCTGCTGGCCCAAGCCCCTTTCAATATCTGAAGTAATCAAAAGACGTGTATTGGCTCTATCCTGAAGCCTTCTTATTGAATCAAGAGTATCTGGGATCTTTCCCCCAAAGAGGATAAAACCGCCAATACCAACATCAACAAGGGCGGTAATCTGTTTAAAATAGTCCTCTTCCAGGAGCCTGTTACCATCAAGTCTAGGGACTATTAATTGGGCCGCTTTTTCATGTAAATCACTCATAGCAGGCTGGAAATATAACACCTTGTCTCTATGTATGTCAAAAATAACCCTCTTCTTGACATGCAATGCAATCCGTAATACCCTGCGCACTTGAAACTGTGGCAAATCCCGTCAACGGGAATCAAACCAATTCGCATTCAAATAAATACTTTTGAATGCTCAGGTATAATACCAAGTAAGCTTTCATTCGTCTAAATAGTAGATATTTGAAAGCAACTTGGAATAAATAATGCGAAGGGATGGAAATGATAAAGCTTGACTGCGTATATTACCTTGGTGAAAAGCCGTGCAAATTCAAAAGAATCTGTGAAGGGTGCGAGGATTACAGGTCCATGGGTGTCAGGATCCTTGTCCTCAAGCACGCCGCCATGGGTGACGTCCTGAGGACAACCCCTGTTCTGCACGGCCTTAAGAGGAAGTACCCGCACTCCCATATCACGTGGGTGACAGATCCGTCTGCGGCTGACCTCCTTCGCTATACCCCGCTTGTAGATACGCTCCTCCTCTACGATGCATCCACCCTGGCAAGGCTTGCAGTTGAGGAGTTTGACATCATCATATCGCTCGACAAGGAGCAGAGGGTGGCAGCACTTGCCATGACTACAACTGCCCATGAAAAGCTGGGCGTCGGCCTTTCACCATTCGGGACGGTCTACCCCCTGAACATTGATGCGGAGTATTATTTCTCCCTCGGCCTCTCCGATGAGATCAAGTTCTTCCAGAACAGGAAGGCATACCAGGAGCTTGTCTTTGATGCATTGAAGCTTGATTATCATAAAGATGATTATGTGCTGGAGGTCCCGGACAGGTTCCTGGAATTTGGCAAAAAGAGGCTGGAGTCCCTCGGTGTTGCAAGGAACGACATTGTTATAGGCTTAAACACCGGGGCTGGCGGAATATTCGCCAACAAGGACTGGACTACAGAGGGTTATGTCGCGCTTATAGACAGGCTGACCCATGAAAGACATGTGAAGGTCGCCCTACTGGGGGGAAAGGCGGAAAAGGAAAAGAACCATGAGATACTTTCCAGGTCAAAAGGGAAGGCCTTTGACACAGGCTCCGACAATTCACTCCTTGAATTCTCTGGGATTGTGAACGGCTGCGATGTGGTAGTAACCGGTGACACCCTGGGAATGCACATAGCCATTGCGTTAAAGAAGCAGGTATTAGTCATCTTCGGCTCCACATGTTCCCAAGAGATAGAACTATACGGCAGGGGTGAAAAGATTACCCCGAAGGTCGATTGCGCCCCATGCTACAAGAGGGTATGCGAGAAGGAGGTCACATGCATGACCTCAACCACTGTTGATGAGGTTTACGATGCTGTAAAGAGGCTCATGGCGCGGATGCACAGATGAGAGCTATGGCCATGGTCCCGACATACAACGAGTCGGGAAATATTGAAAGGTTAATAACAGAGATACTGGCGCAGGGCGACGATGTGGGAGTTGTTGTAGTGGATGACGACTCCCCTGACGGGACATGGAGGATAGTAGAGGAGTATTCAAAGAGAGATCCAAGGGTGCATCTCCTCAAGAGAGTAGGAAGAAGGGGGCGCGGTACTGCCGGGATAGAAGGTTTCCAGTATGCAGCAAAACAGGGGGTGGAGTTCATCATAGAGATGGATGCTGACTTCTCCCATAAGCCCTCTTACATATCAGATTTCTTAAAAGAGATGAAGGACTGCGACCTGCTTATAGGCTCCAGGATGGTCAAGGGGGGCGGGGAGACAGGAAGGGGAGCGCTTAGACAATTGATAACCAAGGGTGCAAACCTTTATATAAGGTTGATGTTAGGGCTTCCTTACAAGGACGCCACTTCCGGTTTCAGGATATTCAAAAGAAAGGTCCTGGAGGCAGTAGACCTGAACAACCTTATCTCAACAGGACCCTCCATCCTTCAGGAGATCCTTTTTATGGCCCACAGAAAGGGTTTCAGGATCAAGGAGGTTCCCATAATATTCGAGGACAGGACCGTTGGCCAGTCCACCTTCAACAGCAGGATAATGACACAGAGCCTTATGATGATACCCAGGATAAAGAGTAGATACAGTAACTACCATTAGATAATTACACCCTCAACAACGCCATCCCTATAGCTGGATCGATCTCCCTCCTTGCGTCAACCCCTTCTATCTCCATGATTATTGCCTCAAGGACAAGAAAGGTCTCGGACATCTCCCTGAGACAACCTACCTTGACCATGTCCTTCTTTCCGAATGCTCCGTGGAAATGGATCTTCGGTTCTCCATCCTGCGGGAATATGGTGCCTATACCTACGATCTCGTGGCTCTCCTTCAACTCCTTCCATACAGGCTTTGGAGGCAGATCCTCCGTTTCAGGGCCGACAACGATCCTCCCCTCTCTCATACCCCCGACCAGGTAGAAAACCGCACCCCTTATCCCTTCTTTCTTTGCAATGTCTGTGAGGTTGCCGAGGACATCCTCCCTGTCTTCAAACCTTGCTACAACGACCCGACCTACCCTGCCTACCTGATATTTCATAACTCCTCCGCTTCAAAACTGTTCCCGGATGGCCTTAACAGTTGCTTCTATCTCATGCCTTACCAGACCTGAGACAGCCTCTGGAGAAAGGGCAAGAACTAGAAAATAGTCTTTATCCACTGGATATATCGCGAACCTCTTCTTGCCCATATATATGGTGATACCCTTTAGAGCATCGTCTCCAAGCTCTTCCTTGAGTCTCTTGTTGAGGTTATACAGAAGGATTCCCATGTGGGCCCCTATGAACTTAATGTCGTAATCGGAGATGACGGAGTAATGATCCACCGCCTCCCCTTCCCAGTCCAGGAGAATGGCCCCTTGCGCCCCCTTGACCCTGTCGACAATCCCTTTAAGTATTGCTTTGAATGGCATAATTCACCTATACTTGTATTAAGCTGCCATTGCCTCTTCCCGCAGCCTTACCGAGACCAGCTTGGAAATGCCCGGCTCCTGCATCGTTATCCCATAAAGGACATCCGCAATCTCCATACCCCTCTTGTTGTGAGTTATGAGGATAAACTGCGAACTGCCAGACATCTCTATCACCATCTCGTTGAACCTCCCAACGTTGGCGTCATCCAGGGGCGCATCCACCTCGTCCAGCAGGCAGAACGGCGTTGGCTTAAGAAGGAATATGGAAAAGATCAGAGATACAGCGGTAAGGGCCTTTTCCCCGCCGGACATCAGAGAAACCCCCTGGAGCTTCTTTCCTGGCGGCTGGGCTATAATGTCTATCCCCGCCTCCAGAAGGTCTTCGGAATCTGTCAGCACCATCTCCGCCTTTCCACCTTTGAAAAGCCTCTGGAAAACCACCTTAAAGTTCGCATTAACGGCATCAAAGGTCTCCTGGAATCTTTCCTTCGATATCTTGTTTATCCTCTGAATAGCATCCTGGAGGGAATCGAGAGACTTGTTCAGGTCAGCCTGCTGGTCTGTAAGAAAGTTGTGCCTCTCCTCAAGGCCCTGGAACTCTTCAATGGCTGTAAGGTTTACCTCTCCGAGGTCATTTACAAGCCTGCCCAGTTCCTCCCGCCTCCCATTCAGCGCCACCTCATCGACACTCCCTCCCTTATACAGTTCCACGGCCTCTTCTACTATAGTATTGAAGCTCTCGCTCACCCTTGCAGCTATGTTACTCATATCCATCCTGAGCTTTGACACTGCAAGCTCCACAGAGTTCACCTCTTTTCTCAGGGCCTCCAGCTCCTTCATGACTCTCTGCCTGCCGTCTTCAAGGGTCTTCAGCTTTTCTGTCTCAGCCTGCCAGGTCTCTCTTGCCTTGGCCAGCCTTCCCTCCATGACGTCCTTCTCTTCAAGGAGTGATTTCAGGCCTTTCCTGACCTCATATATCTCAGCCTCCAACTCTTCCAACTCACCGGAACCATCGGCTATCTCCACCTCTCTCAGGGAAGCCATTTCAAGGAGTTCCTTCTGCCTCGCAGTCACCTTCTCCAGAGTGGCCTTAAGGGTCTCAAACCTCCCCTTCAGGGATGTGGCAGTGATCTTGAACTCCGTTACCTCGTTGTTGACCCTGTCCATTTCGCCTTTATGTACCAGTAACCCTTCCTGAAGCTCAAGGATGCCGCTCTCCTTCTCCGCCTTTATTGAAAGGTGTTTCCTGACCTTATCAGATTCAACCTGAAGCTCCTGTTCAAAATTCCCCTTATCAGCCAACAGGTGTTCCTCTTCGACCTTCATCACCTCTATCCTCTGGTTGAGCCTCATTATCTCGTCGCTTTGCCTCTCGCTGTCCTTTTCCAGATGGACTGCCTCCAGCTCCGCATCATGAAGACCCTTCTTAACCATCTCCAGTTCGCTCTCTGCGACCCTGACCCCTTCAGCTGCCTCCTTAAAGCATTCCTCCGTCTCCTGTACCCGGCCCCTGAGGATGGCAACCTCCTCGCCTAAGACCTTCATCTCCCTCTTGCGCTGGAGTATACCGTGACCGGAGAGCTCATTGCTCCCGCCGACAACTACCCCGGCAGCCTCAAGAACATCCCCACCTGTAGTAACAAACCTCATATCACTGCCGACTGCTGACTGCCAACTGCTGACTATAGATAGCGCAGCCTGTATAGAATCTATAATATATGTATTTCCAAGGAGGAATCTAGCCACCTCTTCATATCCGGACCTGACCCGGACCTTTTCAAGGAGCGAGGTGCAATTAGTTTCTCGAACTCCCAACTCCAGTCTCCCAACTCCAGATTTATCTATAAACCCGCACCTGCCGGAGGCCTTTGATTTCAGGTATGATACCCCATTTATCCCATCTGCCAGGTCATTTACGACCAGCTGCTGGAGCCTCCCTTCAAGGGCTGCCTCAAGGGCGGTCTCAAACTCAGGCTCCGTTTCAAAGAGGTCGGACACCACCGTATACCTGTCGCCCTTCTCAGAAAGCTTTATGGCCTTGACTCCGTCGGCATAACCCTCGAACTTGTCCTGAAGGGCCTCAAGAGAGTGCAGATGGGACCCCTTCTTTGAAAGCTCGTCCATGAGACCCCGCAGTGCCTGATCCATTACCCTCTGCTGTTCTTTAGCGGATGTTATGGTCTCCTGGAGATCATTCCTTCTCCCTGTCAGCTCCCCCTTGCGCCTCTTTACCTCACCGACCTTTTCTCCAAGGGAGGCCATGGCCCCCTGAACCTCTACGGCCCGCTTTGTTAGACCCTCGCTTTCCTGACGGTTCTTTTCAACCACCCTAAATATCTCTTCAAGCCGTTTTTCCAGGTTTGTGACGGCGTTCCGGGAATGGGCAAGCTGGGAGGCAATCTGGACCATCTCCCCCTTAAGGGAATCCAGCCCCCTGCCCTTCTCTTCAAAGACAGCCTTAAAGGTCTGGAACTCTTCCATCCTCACAGTCAAGCTACCTTCTATCTCTCCCTGTTCCCTTTTATTTCTCTCGATCTCCTCCTGGAGAGATTCGGTCTCCTTCCCGGCCATCTGCGCATCGCTCTTCAACTGCTCCAGCTCTTCCGAAGACTTCTTCCCCTGCTTTTCAATGTCATCCCTGCGGATCCTGAGATGTTCGATCCTGTCTTCACTCTTCTGGATCTTTCCAGTGGTTGCATAAAACTTTTCCTGAAGGTCATTAAGCACCCTCTCATCCACCATGAGCTTGTTTTTCAGGGTCTCTATCTCCGATTCAAGCCCCCTTGCCCTGGTCTCCATAGAAATGCCTTCTTCCTCCATGGCCAGGAACTTCTCCTCTTCAACCAAAAGGGCTTCAGCAAGCCTTATATAGTGATGGGAGTGGAGCTTCAGCTCTATCTCTTTAAGCTCTGTCCTATAACCCTTAAACTTCTCTGCTTTCTTTGCCTGCCGATCGAGGGCGTTCATCTGCCTTTTTACCTCGCCTATGATGTCGTTAACCCGCTGGAGGTTCTGCCTTGTGGCCTCCATCTTGGCAAGGGCCTCTTTCTTCCTGCTCTTGTACTTGGTTATTCCTGCGGCCTCCTCTATGAGAAAACGCCTATCCTGGGGCTTGGCATTAAGGATGAGGCCTATCTGTCCCTGTTCTACGATGGAGTATGCCCTGGTGCCAATACCTGTCCCCATGAACAGTTCTGTTATGTCCTTCAGCCGACAGGGGACCTTGTTTATCAGGTAGTCGCTTTCCCCTGAACGGAAGAGCCGCCTTGTAACCATTATCTCGCCATATTCCCTATACTCCTCAGGGGCGTTTCCGTCCTCGTTGGAAAATAGAATTGATACCTCAGCCATACCAAGAGGCTTCCTGTCTTCACTTCCGCCGAAGATGACGTCCTCCATATCCTTCCCGCGAAGATGCCTCGGAGACTGCTCCCCCATCACCCATCTTATGGCATCCACTATATTCGACTTGCCGCAACCGTTGGGGCCGACAATAGCCGTTATCCCAGGCTCGAATGCGAGGGTGGTCCTCTCTACAAAGGACTTAAATCCTATGATGTCCAGTTCCTTTATCTTCATAAGGAAAATTACTACCATATCGGGGTAAAAAAGTAAAGGGTGATTATCTATATGATGTGGTATCAATTGAAAAAGGGCACAAGATATTGTGGTTAAGTGAATCCAGGAAGAGAGTTTACTATTTGACAATCTCTTAGATTTTCTGTATTTTTTAGGCATGGACGATATAAAAACCTTCATCTCAAACGCCCTCAAAGAAGACATCGGCCCCGGAGACCTTACTACAGAGGCTCTTATCTCTCCTGACATAGATGGAATAGCAGAATTAATAGCCAAAGAACCACTAATCCTTGCCGGAATAGAGGCGGCAAGAGAGGTATTTAAGCAGGTTGATCCACGAACATCTTTAACTGCAAACTGCGCCGATGGTCACGAATTAACTTCGGGTACAGTCATTGCCTCCATATCAGGGAAACTCGCCTCTCTCCTAACTGCGGAAAGAGTTGCATTAAACCTACTGCAAAGA
>JAENJC010000219.1 GCA_016844545.1 Deltaproteobacteria bacterium
GAAAGGGGCAGAAACGGATAGGCTTAACCTAAACTGCGTAGCCAGTCCTCTACTCTACCCCGAATTTCTTGGGGGGAAACCTCGAATATGAACCCGTCCCCAATTGTTCCCAGCGCGTCAATTGAGTAAGCGGTTATCCTCGGGCTCTCGCTGTCGCCGTCATAAGGGAGAAGGTACGGCGTCTCGTCAGCAGGGATACCGTGACCGGAGTAGTACAGATAAAGTGTATCCCCTTCTCTGAAGAGTCCCTTTAGCCTGTCTTTTATCGTTACCTCTATCTCCGCCTTTGTCGCCATGTCGTTTATGAGGGTGATGGTGTTCTCTTCCGGCACACCGATGAAGTTTGTCAGGTAATCCCTCATTGTCCTGGCATCGCTCTCTGCAAATTGGACAGGGGCGCTCTTTCTGTACCTCTCTATCCCTATTATTACTGCCCACTTGCGCCTGTCCGGCTTTACCTTATTCGCCTGTCCTATATCTTTAAGGCTGAAGAACTTTTTGATCTCAAACTCACTGGTTGCCACAGGCCTCTCATCAAGGAAGACCTTTACCTGCCATTTCCCCAGAAGGGTCGCCGCCTTTTCACCCTTTATGGCCATCTTGTGCCAGGATGTGTTGTAAGGCCTGTATTTACCGTCTGTGTTTACTTTATAGTCACCCGTAGTCTGATAGAGTTTCCCGTTTGGGTCAAACCAGTCCCATCTTAAAGTATGTCTGCCTGCCACTTCATCCAGCTTTACCCACATCAGGGCATGAGGGTCTTCCGGGGAAAAGACAGATGCCTCTTCTGCCGGGATGGAGTCGGTCTGCCTGTTTGTTACATCTTTTGCGAGGGATGCCTTATTGAGCCTTATCTCCCTCGTTTCTTCAATCTCCGGCGCACTGGCGCAACCGGCGACAACTATGGCTGAAAGGCAACTTATCACTATTGCCGATACGGATAATCCTCGCCTCATTTCATCCCCCTTTTTAGAAACAACTTTCTGGGAAAAACCACACGGGCATCACTATACGCCAATTTAGTTGTAGAAACAACAAAATAACCAAAAAAAACCAAAGATATGAAAGCAACTTGGTATAAATAAATCATGAAAAAAATCCCCCTCGACCGATAGCAGATTGAGGGGGATTTGCGACCTGTAATTTGCAGATAATTAAGTTACGGCTTTGCCCTTACAATATCCCCTGCCTGGAAACCCATACCGGACGAAACGCTCGCCTCAGAAAGCTTATCACTCTGGTGGCTGGTTATCATTATCTCTCCGATCTGTTTTTCTCTCTTCCCTATGACCCGCCCAGTGTCTGGATCCTTAAGATCAGCACCTTGTCTATATACACCCAGTTTGGCGCCTGGCTGCAACTTTGATTTTGTCCCGCCTCTTAAGATTACGGTGCTACCTTCCATCTCCAGTATCCTTCCCTGGAAAGGCTTCTTGTTAAGCTCGATGATCATCTCCGTCATAGCCTTGGCCATTGCGTCCCTCAGTGCGCCGTCCCTCAACCCAACGTCTGCGCTGGACTTTGATCCAAAACCCAGATAGCCGCCTGTCGTCTTCCTGTATTCTCCATTACCGGATTTTTGGAGCAGTCTCTTTCCGGTAGCAATATCTACAAGACCGTAATCCACTGTTACCCTGGCGACCTCGGTTTTTGTCTGTTTCAACGGATTCGCTGAACCTTCCTCCACCTCAGAGTACTCTGTGATTGAGCCTGACACACGGTAGTCAATGGATTCAAACCCTTCCGCTGCCTGCTTTTTGCCTGTTTTAACAGCGCCCGTCTGCTGAAGCTGTATCATCTTATCCTGTTCCAGCATCTCTTCCTCAGTGAGCATAATAGGCTCAAGCCCGGCAGACTTCAGCAGGGTTGCAAGTATATCAGTGGAAGGTTTTTCAAGGTTTGGCGTCCTGCTCTTGTTCTTGAATGTAATGATACCTATTGTGTACTCCGGCCCGGCATACTTCGCCCCTTCACCCTCCAGTTTAGCAGTCTCCCCTGTCAAAGTGGTGTCCTTCTTTACCTCTCCTGTCATAGTAGGCGCTGAAGCACACCCTGTGTAAAGAAACCCGAAAACAATCAACGGTACTGCCAACTTCATCTTTTTCATACCTTTCCTCCTATAATAAGTTTTAACAAATTGTGATCAGTAAATCAGTAATATCATTTTTCCATCATAAGTTCCATAAACCCTTTTGCCTCTGTAAATCCGGCCGGAATCTCAAAAAGCGAGGCAGCCGGGGTCTTGGGGACAATATTCTTGAGTTCCGTGGTAATCCTGTAATCATTATTCTCCACTTCACTCTTTATGGTCATCCCATCAAGGTCAGTGGCATTCCATATAAACCCTTCGTGTGACTCACCATTCTTGTATGTAATTTTCACTTTATACTTGTCAGTCGGGTGCTTGTCAATGGTTTCACTTCCCACCTTGGTCTTTTCCACCTTTGGCTCTTCACCGAGATGACCTTCCTCATCTTTGTGTACTATATACTTCTGTTTATTGGGATAAAGGGTATAGGCGACCTTTTTGTCTCCCCTGCTGATATTTATCATCTTGCTCATGGCTGACGGCATCTCCTCCCCTTTCGCCATCTTGGACATATCCATATCCATCCTGAACTTTTCCTCTGCCTTGGCTATGGGGGCCTCAAATGAATGGGTCTCATTCCTTGATTTATCTACAGAGGTAGAAACCATCAGGGCTGAGAAGTCTTTCTTGCCGTAATCCATGTAACCAAATGAAGGCGGTGCCGGCTCCTTAACCTCCGGGAGCTTAATCACCATTTCAGGAGCAGGTACGCCACCCCCTGGCCCCACTGGTAGGGTCCTGTGAATCTCGTTAATAACCCTATCTGTTTCAACCTTCAGAAATAAACCGGTCATTTTTCCGAATGTCTTCCCTCCGAGAGA
>JAENJC010000220.1 GCA_016844545.1 Deltaproteobacteria bacterium
TAAATGAGGCAGGCAAAGGATTCCCATCAAGACCTTCGAGTACAGAGGGTTCCCCTGCTAGCCCTTTATCCAGAGAGGCGAGGGCATCTTCCTTGGATATGTAGGCGACCCCCCGTACCTCTGGATACCTTTTAATCTCCTCTTCGAGGTCATTTAGTGACTCTTCTGAAATACCATCTTTCAGGTATGCAACCACTTCAAGGCGGTTCCCCAGGCGTTCGACAAGGCGATTGGCATTCATAATGCCAACAAGAAAGCCCCCAAAAAGGGTCAGAGACAGGGCGATATTTACTATAGCAAGGAGATTAACAAGGTAGGCATTCCTCATCCCGGCTATCGATTTGTTTATAAGGGATAAGATTTTCAATTCAGAATACTCCCGTTATATCTGTGAGAGATGCTGAGGCTGTACCATAAGACTTTGAGACATTGTTAAGTTTAATCATGCTTTCTTTTAATTACTTCCCTCGCCGCCTTTGCTATATTTTCAGAGGTAAGTCCGTCGGTAAGTCCGTATACCTCCATCAGCAGGTCTGTATCACCTGAGGTACCAAACTTATCCTCTATCCCGACCCTCTTTACAGGGACCGGACAGTTCTCAGCAAGCACCTCTGCCACTGCGCCGCCAAGACCGCCGATGATGGAGTGCTCCTCTGCCGTAACAACACATCCCGTCTCTCTGGCGACCCTGATAATCAAATCTGCATCTATTGGTTTTATGGAGGATATATTTATGACCCTGGCCGAAACACCTTCTTTTCCCAGGACATCGGCAGCCTGCAATGCTTTGTAAACCATAACTCCGCAGGCAATGAGAGATACATCCTTCCCATCTTTCAGAACAACTCCCTTGCCTATTTCAAATGAATATGAGTCATCAAATATGACCGGCGACTTGCCCCTCGACAACCTTACATAAACAGGGCCTTTGTATCTCACTATCTCCCTGATAACCTTTCTTGTCTCAACCCCGTCAGCCGGCACTATTACGGTCATATTAGGTATTACCCTCATCACTGCTATGTCCTCTACTGACTGATGAGAGGCTCCGTCCTCTCCTACTGTAATCCCTGCGTGGGTGGCAACTATCTTGACGTTGAGCTTAGGGTAGGCTATGGACTGCCTTACCTGCTCCCATGCCCTCCCAGTTGCGAATATTGCGAATGTAGAGGCAAATGGGATCTTTCCCGATGCAGCAAGACCGGCCGCGGTCCCCATCATGTCCTGCTCTGCAATTCCCATATTGAAGAACCTTTCAGGGAACTTCTTGGCAAATACAGCCGTCTTTGTGGAGCCTGAAAGGTCTGCGTCCAGCACTACAACATCTTTATTGCTTTCCCCAAGTTCAGCCAATGCCTCTCCATAGGCATCTCTTGTTGCAATCATTTGAGCCAATTAAACCACCTCCCCAAGCTCTTTTAAGGCTAATATAAGCTCTTCATCGCTTGGAGGGGTGCCGTGGTACTTGACCTTACCCTCAAAGATCGAGACCCCTTTACCCTTCACTGTCTCTGCGATTACCATTGTAGGCTTGCCCTTTGCCTCTTCCGCACTGCTGAATGCTGAAAGGAGAGATTCAAAGTTGTGACCGTTGGCTGATATCACATTCCATCCAAAGGCCTTCCACTTCTCCCTCAGAGGCTCTATACCCATGATATCCTTAACTGCGCCGTCTATCTGGAGACCATTGTTGTCAATTATCGCGCACAGGTTGTCAAGTTTATAGTGAGAAGCCGCCATGGCCGCCTCCCAGACCTGCCCCTCCTGACACTCCCCGTCTCCAAGGAGACAGTAAACCCGAGATGCACTCTTGTCCAGCCTCATGGCCAGCGCAATCCCGTTGGCCATCGAAAGTCCCTGCCCGAGAGAACCGGTGGAAACCTCCACTCCGGCAAGAGATTTGCAATCCGGGTGCCCCTGGAGCTTGCTGCCGACCTGCCTGAGAGTCATAAGGTCTTCTGTGCAACAATAACCGAGCCTTGTAAGCACGACATAAAGGGCAGGGGCTGCATGACCTTTAGATAGGACAAACCTGTCCCTCTCAGGCCACTTGGGATCATCACATTTAAGCCTCATCTTTGAAAAGTAGAGGGTGGTCAGGATATCTATACATGAGAGGGAACCGCCGGTGTGTCCTGACTTTGATTTGTTAAGCATCTTTACGATGTCAACACGCAGTTCTCTTGCTATCTCTTTCAATTCAGCTGTTTCCGCCATCTTTTTATTTCTCCTTACCCGCGTCTTCCGGCTTATCGTAGGCCCCCGACTTAACGGCCTCAATCATCTGGTTATGCTGCTCATCCATGAGGTCCCTGACTACATCCTCCATATACTCCGAATTTACTATGTCTGCATAACCGGTCTTCTTTGAAGCAAGGATATTCCCACCGTAGTAGACAAGAGTGATGATGTGAGGCCTGTTTGAGCCGCTGTCCTCCGTCTGGACGTGGTACACCCTGCCCTTATGAGCTATATTATTATTCTTTCCGACAAGCATCTGAATCCCCTCCAATAGAGGCTTTCATTCTTCCATAACTCACCCATTTTTGCAAGTGCAAAACCACCCCTCACCTTAATCCTCTCCCTCTGAGGGAATTCCCCCGGTCTCGGAAGGTCTCCTGAAATTCCATTCCGGTCTGGAGTACCTCTCTTTTCTACACTGCTGACTGAGGGCCACTTCTTCATCGGTCATGCTCCCCTCTGAAAACGACACCTCAAGCCCTCTCTCAAACCCCATCACCAGCGAGGAAACAAGCCCGGCAATATCAATACTGGAATGTTCACTTATGAAGGTAACATAGTCAAGCCCTCCGGTTTCAGGAAGAACCTTTCTTAGCTTCTCCCTGTCGAATTCAATCAGAATAGAGCCGTGCTGAAGGAAGGCGCCCTCTCCTCTCTTCTGGGCGGAACCTACCAGCTTTTTCCCGTCTATTGTGATTTCATAATGTGATGGAGAGGTGAAGCACGCAGAAGGGGAATACCTTCCTGATTTTCTTACGGAAGAGGTTAATAAGGCATTAAGCCCAATCGAATTCAGCCCGTTTATAAGGCAGGAACTGATTATCTTGTATGTCCCGAGGATGCTGCCAGGGAAGTTTAAGGCATTATCAGGACAGATTACGCTGTAGGTCAATTCTCTGTCGTGCAAAACTGCCCTCCCGCCTGTCAGCCGCCTGAGCACATCTATCCCCATCTCCCGGCAGACAGCAAGGTCAACCTCCCCAAGAGAATTCTGAAAATATCCGACAGATACTGCTGGAGGCGTCCAGGTATAAAACCTTAACGTAGGCGG
>JAENJC010000058.1 GCA_016844545.1 Deltaproteobacteria bacterium
TTGAACGAACAAGACTTTTATACGTTGCAGTTACAAGGGCAAGGAAGAGGCTCTATCTGTTTGGAGAGGTCAAGGAAACGAAGGAAGGGGAGATATCTGCTTCATCGAGATCGCTCCTCTCATCCATCCAGCACATCCTGAGACCTGAAATGCTGATTGAAGGCTCAGGCGCAAAGACTCAGCCGGAGCAGACAGGCAAGGCGGGGTTTCAGCTCATGAGGCTTCCGTCTTCTATGCCCTTTCCTGAGCCTGCCAGGCCTGTTCAGGTTGACGCCACAGGGGCTGACACTCCCTCCATATCCGCTGAACCCGAATTTAACTGGGCAGGAGAGGCGATAAAGTATCTGGGAACGGTGGTTCATAGATATCTTTGCAGGATAGCCAGGGAAGGTCTTGCAGAGTGGAATGCAGGGAAAATAAACAGTGAAAGAGGGCGCATGACAGCCATGCTGCGCCAGCTAGGATTGAATAAGGTTGATGCCCTTAGGAATAGCGATAAAGGGGTTGAGATCATAGACAGGATGCTGAAGGATGGGAGGGGAGGGTGGATACTGGGGAATCATACCGAAGGCTCTTCCGAGCTGGCAATAACCGGCGTGGTTGACGGGAAGGCCATCCATGCAGTAATAGACAGGGCCTTCGTTGATAATAATATCCGCTGGATTATAGACTACAAGACATCTACCCACGAGGGCGGGAACCTTGAGGCCTTTCTTGAAGAGGAGAGGGGGAGGTACAGGAAACAGCTTGCTACTTATGCAGAACTGCTTAAGGCCGGTGGAGAGAAGAGGGAGATCAGGAAAGGGCTTTACTACCCGGCTTTGTCGGCATGGGTGGAGGTTGCTGACTGAGTAATAGTCTGCGTGGGTGGAGCTTGCAGACTAAATAAATTGTCTGAGCTTTTTATTGACCTTTAAGGATGTTTATGTAAAAATTACAATCCTAAAAGCCGTTGGAGGAGATGATGAAGATAGATTTTTTTAAGATGAGCGGGGCTGGAAATGACTTCATAGTTATAGATAATCGCCTTGGGATTATTGACCATGACAACTGTACCGACTTCGTGGAGAAGGTCTGCAGGCGAGGTATATCAGTCGGGGCCGATGGTGTCATATTGATTACAAACTCCGATAAGGCCGACTTCAAGTGGCACTTCTTTAATGCGGACGGGAGCGAGGCGGAGATGTGCGGAAATGGAGCCAGATGCGCCGCCAGATTCGCCTATCTTAAAGGGATTGCCGGAGAGAAGCTTTCACTTGAGACCCTGGCAGGGATTATCCATGCTGAGGTACTTGGACATAGGGTAAGGCTTGAGATGTCAAAGCCACACGGTCTGGAGCTTGACATAAAACTTCCGGTCGAGGGAAAGGAGTACACTGTCAACTTCGTTAATACCGGTGTCCCTCATGTGATAAAATTTGTCCAGGAGCTTGAGAACTATGATGCCCAGAAGATGGGAAAGGCAATACGCATGCATCCGCATTTTCAACCTGCTGGAGCGAACGTCAACTTTATCGTAGTGCATGACAGGTCTAATATATATATCAGGACGTATGAAAGGGGTGTGGAGGACGAGACCCTGGCCTGCGGGACCGGTGCTGTTGCGGCTGCTCTTATATCTTCGTCAAGCGGGCAGGTAGATTCTCCCGTAAATGTCAAAACTAAGGGAGGAAGCATCCTTACGATTCATTTTGAAAAGGACGGGAGCGATTTTAAAAAGGTCTTCCTTGAGGGAGAGGCCCGCGTGGTATATGAGGGGCAGCTTTGGGCAGAGGGTTGGAGGTAATTTCAGACAAGTGGTTCCAAACCTTTATAATGCGTACTGTTGGCATGGAGCTTCAACCGGAACTATTCACCGTTTTGGTGAATATCCTATGTCAACAAATTCCTGCTAAGGTAACGCTATAAAGCTTTTTACACCACTTGACTGAAATATTTGGGTTGTTATAAAGAGGAGGGGATGGATGTTCAGGGGTTCTATTGTTGCGATTGTCACACCTTTTAAGGACGGGAAGATAGATGAGAAGGCATTCCGTGATCTTATTGAATTTCAGATAAATAACGGTACTGACGGTATAGTCCCCTGCGGGACAACCGGGGAGTCTGCAACCCTGAGCCATGAGGAACATGAGAAGATCATAGGGCTCACAATAGAGGCCGTTAACGGCAGGGTCCCTGTCATTGCAGGCACAGGCTCAAACAACACAGCTGAGGCCGCAAGGCTTACAAAACACGCCAAAAAGGCAGGGGCTAATGCGGCGTTACTGATAACGCCTTACTACAACAAGCCCACTCAGGAAGGGCTTTATCAGCACTACAGAAAGGTCGCCGAAGAGGTGGACATACCTATAATTCTCTACAACGTCCCTGGAAGGACTGGGGTGAACATGCTCCCTGAGACTGTCGCCAGGCTTGCAGAGATAAAGAACATTGTCGGGATAAAGGAGGCTACAGGCGACCTGAAGCAGATAAGCGATGTGATAAGCATTTGCCCAAAGGATTTTCTGCTGCTGTCCGGCGATGACTTCACTGTATATCCGACTTTGGCGATAGGTGGACATGGTGTTATATCGGTTGTTGCCAATGTGGCCCCAAAGGATATGGCGGACCTTTGTGACGCCTATTTTGCAGGGGACATGAAGAAGGCCAATGAGCTGCACTACAGGCTTCTTCCTCTAAATGGAGCGATGTTCTATGAGACAAACCCGATCCCTGTAAAGACCGCACTGTCACTGATGGGGAAGGTCTCCGGTGAGATGAGGCTCCCGCTATGCTCTATGTCGGAAGGGAATCTTAATAAGCTCAAAAAGGTCATGAAGGATTATGGGCTGATTCCGTAGGGGCAATCCGGCGGGTTGCCCATTTGGGCTAGATAGCGCCTCGCCCCTACATTATGGAGGTTGTATGATAAAGGCGATAGTTACCGGTGCTGCCGGAAGGATGGGTAGCAGGATAATCAGTAGCATACGGGAGACTGAAGGTATAGAATTATTTGGAGCGCTGGAAAGGGCCGGGAACCTTGCCATAGGTAAAGATGCAGGTATCTTTTCAGGCGGAGGGGCGTCAGGGGTTTCCATAACCGCAAGCCTTGAGAAGATTATCGGCCAGGGAGATGTTGTCATAGACTTTACTGCTGCTGAGGCGTCCCTCGAAAATCTAAAGATTGCTTCAAAGGCAGGAAAGGCCATAATTATCGGCTCCACCGGATTTACTTCTGCTCAGATAGAAGAGGTAAAAAAGCACTGCAAGGAGACCCCCTGCATCATGTCAGCAAATATGAGCGTGGGTATAAATGTCATGCTCAAGGTCCTTCACGATACTGCCAGGATCCTGGGTGAAGATTATGACGTGGAGATCATTGAGGCACACCACAGGCTCAAGAAGGATGCTCCCAGCGGAACAGCCCTTATGATTGCCGGATGTCTGGCAGATGCCCTTGGGAGAGACCTGGGCGAGGTTGGCGTTTATGCTAGACATGGCATCATCGGGGAGCGCAGCAAAAAGGAGATAGGTATCCAGACCATTCGGGGCGGCGACATAGTCGGCGACCATACCGTTATGTTTGCAGGAACCGGTGAGAGGCTTGAGTTTACACACAGGGCACATACAAGGGACAACTTTGCAAAAGGGGCAGTCAGGGCAGCGATCTGGGTAGCCGGGAAAAAGCCGGGGCTATATGATATGCAGGATGTGCTTGGGCTGAGGTAGGGGCTATTCGCGAATCGCCCCTACAAATTATAGGTATTTTGCCATATCCTTGAAACTAAACCCTCTTAATCTCGGTCTCTCCATCCCTTTCTGCTGAATCAATAGCTTGAATGTACTACCCATCCCTCCTGGAATAAGAAGCTTCTTCAGGGTTATATTGTTTTTAAAGGCGCCTATGTTTTCGGCATTGATGGCTTCCAATTGCTGAAACTCTTCTTCTATCCCGCATCCCATGAGGAAATATGACTGGTCTGTGAAACCTGCGACCTCAAGACCCGCGCCCTTACCGGCCTCAGCCAATGATGTAAAGTCAATGTGTGTGGTTATGTCCTGTTCCCCAATGTTTATATAAGGGTCATCGGAGGCCTGATGTCTGAAATAGCACATCAGTGTCCCTCTGTTCCTTTCAGCGGAGTAAAGCTCATTTCGCGGGTATCCGTAGTCTATGGTGATGACAAAACCTTTTTGCAGGCTGTTCCCGACTCCCTTTATCCAGTCAATGGCTTTAAGATTAACCTCTGTGGTATATCCATCATCAAAACTGCCTTCCAATCCAGTCAGGAAATCTACGAGTCTCTGGTCTGAGAGGCTGTCTTCTTTTTCAGTCAGGATACCATTCTCAACAGTGACGTATATCTCATTCCATAGACCATTGGAATATCTGACCTTGTGGACAGGGAAGGCGTCGATGAGCTCATTGGACAGGACTATTCCGATATTGCCTGAAAGGCCCTCTTTTATCTCAGGCACCCATGAGACCTTGTCCAGCAGGCCTAACTCTTCTATATGCCTTTTTTGTCTCTCAATAAACTCAGGGCTTTTTTCGACTATGAAGTACCTTATTTCTTTAAAGAGGGTAGGGGATTTTTCTCTTGCTGAAAGAAGGATATCCGCACATAAGACTCCTTTACCTGCACCGACTTCAAC
This sequence comes from Deltaproteobacteria bacterium, assembly GCA_016844545.1. GTDB lineage: Bacteria > Desulfobacterota > JAENJC01 > JAENJC01 > JAENJC01 > JAENJC01. The sequence continues at coordinate 4,636 of JAENJC010000058.1, forward strand.
CAGAAAAAGTGGAGATATTTTTAGGATATTCCACATCTCCTCAATCTGCCTCATTATACTGGCGCCGAAAGCCCTGTGGACATCGGTGCTGGTGTAATAATCACCATCTTTACCTATCCTCGCCTTATTTGAGGTGTAATAGCCATATTCGGGATGATACAAGGCTGTATCCATGAACTCTTCAAAGGTGATCCGGCCCTTTTCTTCAATCCGATCTTTAAGTTCTGAGGTGATAGATGGTTCTGTTAACATTCTGATACCCTTTCGCATTCAATATAATACCAATTGTAGTCCGGGTATAATACCAAGAAAGCTTTCGTATTAGGAATAATTATATGTTTGAAAGCAACTTGGTATAAAAAAGATACCTTCAATATTTAGCTGTGTCAATCATTTGCTTCAGTCTGACAAGGACAAGTGCAACAACCGAAAGCCCCTTGTAAGGAGCAGGTTTGTTTGCTATAGTTTATACCCTATTCCTTCATATGGAGCTCCAGTCATGAAAAAGCTCGAACTATGCTGTCCCGCCGGAAACCTTCCATCCCTCAAGGCAGCCATTGATAACGGGGCAGATGTTGCCTATCTCGGATTTCAGAACGCCACAAACGCCAGGAACTTTGAAGGTCTGAATTTTTCCTTGAAGGAGATAGCTGAAGGTGTGGCATATGCCCATGCGAGAGGGAAGAAGGTCTTTGTTGCCATAAATACATTCCCCCAGTTTGATGATGCAAAGGTCTGGTTTCAGGCGGTTGACGATGCCTACAATCTGAAGGTTGATGCCGTTATCCTGGCAAATATGGGTGTCCTCAGGTATGCCCGCGACAGATACCCTGATATGAACCTTCACCTCAGCGTCCAGGCAAGCTGCTCTAATATAGAGAGCATAAACTTCTATAAGGAACATTTTGGGATAAAAAGGGCCGTCCTTCCAAGGGTTATGACCGTTGATGAGATGAAAGTATTAAGGTCAAAGACGGATGTCGAGCTGGAGGTGTTCGCCCTGGGAGGCCTCTGTATAAATGTGGAAGGGCGCTGCTATCTGTCATCATATGTGACAGGGGTATCGTGCAACACCGGAGGGGTATGCTCGCCATCCCGTTTTGTTAGGTTTGAGAATAAGGGAGACAAACTGAGGATCACGCTAAACGACATCCTTTTGAATGAACTCACCTCTGAAGAGTCATCCCCGTATCCCACATGCTGCAAGGGTCGCTACTATGTGGATGGAAAACCTTTCTATGCCTTTGAAGAACCGGAATCACTGAATGTCATGGAACTTATACCTAAGCTTGCAGATGCGGGGATTGACGCCCTGAAGGTCGAGGGGAGGCAGAGGACAAAGTCTTATGTCGCCCTTGTGACGAAGACCCTCCGGGAGGCCGTTGATAACTATTATCAGAATCCCTCACACTTTGTAATGAGGCCCGAATGGATAAAGCAGTCCAACGCATCCTTTGAGGGGTCTGCGCCTACCCTCGGTTGTTATTTGGAAAAGTAAGGAGGGGCTCTTGCTGGTGGGCAACCCCGTTTGATGAAAAACTTGACACATATTCGAGCTAAGGGTGATGGGGGAGGGGGAGGGTGAGAATTTTATTAGAATTCAAGCTCCCCAAGCCCCGATGTCGCCTCTTTTTTTATGTCCTGGTCTTCCTGAGGATTATTTATGATCGCAAGCAGCACGGCCTCTGCCCGTTTGTCGCCAATGGCCGCAAGGGCCTTCACCCCAGCCATTTTTATTTCTTTCCCAGCCCCACGAATAAGCTCAATCAAAGGTTCCACAGCCTCCCTTGACTTCATCTTACCGATGGTCTCTACTGCAAGTTCCTGGATACTGGGGATAGGGTCACTGAGTCTTGCGATGAGAGGTTCTATGGAAATGGGATCTTTCATGTCCATAAGCACCTTCAGGGATGCCCCCCGTACATATTCATCAGGATCTTCAAGGGCCAAAAGGACTGCAGGGAGCGCTCTTTTGTCCTTTGTCTCTCCCAGGGCATACACAGCTCTGATCCTCACGTCTGCCTTCGGATTCTTCAGCGCCTCTGTGAATGCAGGAATGCTTCCTCTTGCCTCAAGTCTTGCAAGTGCTAATGAAGCTGCCTTTTTTATCCCCTCATCCTGGTCGTTTAATGACTTGAGAAGGGCCTGGATTCTCTCTTTTATCATAGGGCCTCCTGCTTTAGTGCAGGGACATTAACATAACATAGCGGCAGATGCAAGGGATCAGCTATCGAAAACTGCTGAAGAAAACCTTGACGGGAGGCCTATTTATGCTTAAAATGAATACCTAAGTCAAAGACACCTGGCCTGGATATCTCTCGGCCTGGATATCTCTCTAAATTGGATTGGAGGAATGACCGTGGCAAAAAAATTGGGTGAACTTTTAGTTGACGCCGGTCTTATTTCTGCCGAACAATTGGCTAAGGCCCTGGCAAATCAGAAGGTGAACAAGAAGAGGATCGGGGAGATAATAGTAGACCTCAAGATGGCTTCTGAGATGGATATTGTCCAGACCCTTTACTTTGAGCTTGGGGTTGATTCACTGGATTTGTCCAAGGCCATTATAGATCCCATGGCGATTCAACTGGTCCCTGAAAAACTTGCCAGGAAGTTCAGCCTGTTGCCGATAAGTGTTGACGGGAAAGTCCTAACAGTTGCGATGCTGGATCCTCTTGACTTCGAGGCATTAGATGATATCAGGTTTGCTACAGGATATAAACTAAAGCCGGTGGCGACCACCAGGACCGAACTCCTTCATGCCATTGACATTCATTACAGCGCCTCCGATTCAATTGCAGAGATACTGGTAAAAGACCTCTCTAAAGAGAAATCGGAGGTAGAGGTCGTCGTAGAGAAGGAGGGTTCGGATGCCGCGACACTAAGGAAAGAGAGTGAGACCCCTCCAGTAATAAGGATGGTAAACCTGATGATCTCAGATGCCGTAAAGTCCAGGGCCAGCGATCTTCATATGGAACCCCAGGAGAGGAGGCTCCTGATAAGAAACAGGGTTGATGGTCTTTTAAATAATGTGATGGAGCTTCCAAAGTGGATTCAGGGATCTATAGTCTCCAGGGTGAAGATAATGGCAAGGATGGACATTGCCGAAAAAAGGACCCCCCAGGATGGGCGTGTAAAACTGAGGGTTGATGGAAAGGAGATAGACCTAAGGATATCTGTCCTCCCTACCCAGTACGGGGAGAAGGTAGTCATGAGGCTCCTTGATACCAAAGCGGCGGCTCTTCCATTGAGCAAGCTTGGTTTTACAGCAGAAGAGCTGAAGAAGATCTCGGTATTGATATCGAAGACCCAGGGTGTCATCCTTATAACAGGACCAACAGGCAGTGGAAAGTCTTCTACACTCTATGGGATTATTACCCAACTCAAGTCAGAGCACGTTAACATCATTACCCTTGAGGACCCTATAGAGTTTGAAATTGAAGGGGTAAGTCAGGTTATGATTGACGAGAGGGTTGGCCTTACCTTTGCAAATGGTCTGAGGTCTATCTTAAGGCAGGACCCGAATGTGGTCATGGTGGGAGAGATG
>JAENJC010000059.1 GCA_016844545.1 Deltaproteobacteria bacterium
TGACAGTATATTCAAAAGGGTGGTCTTCCCCTTCCCGTTCTTTCCTATAATGGCTATACGGTCGTTCTTTCCCACAGAGAGGTTTATTCCGTCGAAGAGGGGAGGGTCTTCCTGTTTATAAGAAAAGGATATGTCTTCCGCAGTTATCAGGTGCTTTGCGTTGAAAGGGGCCGAGTTGAATTCAAAATCAAGGGTCCTTATGTCCGCAAGCTTTTCACGTTGTCCCATCCTGTCAAGGGCCTTGATCCTGGACTGAACGGCCTTGGCCTTGCTTGCCTTGGCCCTGAAACGGTTTACAAACTCCTCGACCTCCTTCCGCTTCTTATCGTCATTTACACGGGTCTTTTCGTAGACCTCCTCTTCCATGGCAATCTGTTCATAAAGCTTGTAAGTATCCCCGGCAACCTTCTTTATCTTGCTGCGGTGGATGGCCATTGTGTGGGTTGTTACGTTGTCCATGAAGTTTCTGTCATGGGTGATTATCATCAGTTCATTCGGCCAGTCCCGCAGAAACCTGATCAGCCATCTTACGGAGACGATGTCAAGGTAGTTGGTGGGCTCGTCAAGTAACAGCAGATTAGGCTCAGAGACCAGGACCTTGGCAAGATTAAGACGCACCTGGTATCCTCCGGAGAACTCATTTGGGTGGCGGTCAAAATCTTCATCGGAAAATCCGAGGCCGGTAAGGATGGCCTTTACCTTGTATGACTCATCGATCCCATACTCGGATGGCTTCAGCCCAAGGCAGCCCTCTTTCAGTACAGTGTTCTCGGTAAAATGGATGTGCTGGGAAAGATGGCCGAGAGTATAGTAGCTGGGGTAGCTGATGACCCCGGCGTCTGGCTGCTCTTCACCCAGAATTATTCTGAAGAGGGTGGTTTTCCCGTGCCCGTTCTTGCCAACCAGTCCGACAATCCGCTAACCTTGAGCATCTATAAAACCTCACTTTTTGTTAAAAATAATTTGTTGTCACAGAGGCACAGAGATATATCTTTGATTTTACATGGGGTAGTTCAGATGAGGAACAAGGCCACAACATTGGATGTTGGACAACGATAGCATCTGCCCAACCTGCATCTTCTGTCTGTACAAATCAGTATTAATCTGTGTCTGGATACACTATACAGATATTCATAGACTAATTCAATTGGAATGTATGCTTTGACTTGAAATAGGTATTTTAAACACTCTTTGCAGGACCTACATCTCCATGATTATAGGGAATATGACAGGTTTGCGATCCATCTTCTTGTTATAATGACGTCTGAGGGCCTTTCTGATTTCAAGCTCCATCTCCGACCAGTCGGTCTTGGACTCCATGTTCCCTGTCCCTATGGTTTCAAGGACGATCCTCTTGCTCTCATCAATAAGTTCCGAACTTTCCTTTACGAAGACAAACCCCCGCGTAGTAATGTCAGGACCCATGACGACCTCTCCGGTCTGCTTGTTTATGACCAGAACCACTATGACCATCCCGTCTTCGGAAAGGTGCTTCCTGTCTCTGAGCACCATCTCCCCAACGTCACCGACACCCTTGCCATCAACAAATACCCTTCCTGCCTCGACCTTTCCAGTGATAACTGCTGAATCCCCTGTAAGCTCCAGGACGTCCCCGTCTTCCATCAGGATGGTCCTTTCCTCAGGAAGACCAAGTTTCTGGACAAGCTTGGCATGCATTGCAAGGTGCCGGAACTCACCGTGGACAGGGATGAAAAATTTCGGATGTACTATATTGTACATTATTTTAAGCTCTTCCTGGCTGGCGTGGCCGGAGACGTGGATCTCGGAGACCTTTTCATGTATGACGTCTGCCCCCCTGCGGCACAGGTGGTTTATCAGGTTTGAGATCGTCTTTTCGTTCCCTGGAATAAATTTTGAGGATAGGATGATGGTGTCGCTCTTTTCTATCTTCATGTATTTGTGCTCATCCATTGACATGAGCATCAGGGCGCTCATCGGTTCCCCCTGACTCCCTGTGGTGATGATGGTTATCTCGTTCAATGGATAACGGTGTGCTTCTTTTATATCAACGATCGACGCATCAAGTATGCTGAGATAGCCAAGCTCCCTCGCGATCCTGACATTTGCCAGCATGCTCCTGCCGTTAAATACTATCTTGCGGCCGTATTTCATGGCCACGTTGATTACCTGCTGGACCCTGTGAATGTTTGAAGAGAAGAGGGCGACAAATATTCTCCCTCCGGTCCTTTCCCTGAATATCTCATCTATGGTGACCCCAACCTCTTTCTCGGAGATGGTGTATCCTTCCCTTTCCACATTGGTGGAGTCGGCCATAAGGGCCAAAACACCCCTTTCTCCATATTCCGCAAACTTATTGAGGTCAGTAACCTGCCCGTCCACTGGAGTCTGGTCCAGCTTGAAGTCGCCTGTATGGATAACAACCCCGGCAGGAGTGGTAATGGCAAGACCGACTCCGTCAACTATGCTGTGGCTGACCCTTATGAACTCCACCTCAAAAGACCCAAGAAGAACTTTTTCCCTCGGCTTTAAAGGATTCAGGGATACCTGAGAGAGGAGCTTATGCTCTGTGAGCTTCTCCTGGACAAATCCCAGTGTAAGACGGGTGCCATAGATGGGCGGATTTATCTCCCTGAGGATGAACGGAAGGGCCCCGATGTGGTCTTCGTGCCCATGGGTAAGTATTATCCCTCTTATCTTTTCACTGTTTTTTTTCAGGTATGTTATGTCTGGAATAACGATGTCCACCCCGAGCATATAGCTTTCCGGGAACATCAGGCCGGCATCAATAACGATGATATCATCGCCGTATTCCAAAGCCATGATATTCATCCCTATCTCGCCAAGGCCTCCGAGGGGGATTATCTTTAAAGGAATTTGTTTAGAAATGGTTTGTTACCTCCGGCGGGAATAAACAGAAAAAAGGGGCGAGCCAGCGCATCTCCCCTACACAAGGTAAGGTTCAAAACGGGATATCATCCTCAGATGATCCGAATGACTGCGGTTCCGCAGAGGCTGCTACTTCCTTCCCTCCACCTTCACCTGAACCAGAACCGAGCATCACCATATTACTTACATTTACCTCGGTGGTATATTTCTTGTTGCCCTCTTTATCTTCCCATGAGCGGGTCTGGAGTTTCCCTTCCACATATACCTGCTTGCCCTTTGACAAGTACTCACCGCAAGTCTCGCCGAGCTTTCCGAAGGCCACCACCCTGTGCCACTCGGTCTTCTCCTGCTTGCTGCCGTCCTTATCTTTCCAGGTCTCAGAAGTTGCAAGGTTGAATTTGGCCACAGCGGTTCCGCCGGCTGTATATCTTACTTCCGGGTCTGCGCCAAGCCTTCCGAGCAGGATTACCTTGTTTACTCCAGACATCTTTAACCCCTCCCTATTGTGAAATGCCAAAAGAAATTGTCACTTGGCCAAAAGATTTTGTCACTTGCCAAAAGAAAATGTCATTGAGACGGCGATCAACAACATGCAATCGCTAACGGATCATATCGCCTATATATAACAACGCAATGATACATCATATTTTATTTATTCTCAACACTTTTTTGGTTTCGTTTGCCTTTACGTAAAGCATCCGGACATGTCAAAGTCTATACTTCCTCCCTATTTTCCTTAAATCTTCCCTCCGCTCCACATAATCCGGCATGACCATTCCGAGTAGCTTCCAGAATTCAGCGGAATGGTTTTTTATCTTCAAATGACAAAGCTCGTGTGCCACCACATAGTCCACCAGAGTTATAGGGGCCATGATAATCCGCCAGTTGAAGCGCAAGTTTCCATGTTTGTCGCAGCTTCCCCATCGTTTCTGCTGTTCCTTTATCAAAACCTTATTAATAGGAACGCCAAGTTTTGAAGCATATATCGTTACTCTTTCGGGAATCTTCTTTTCGGCATGGTTCTTATACCATTCCAGCAGAGTCACACGGACTGCTGATACTAAATCAGACTTATCAATCCCGGTTGGGCTTGTAACAACAAGGTACCTGCCGGAGACTTTACAGGTTCCCATTTGGCAGTCTTTGTCCTTTCTCACCTTTAACAGCAGATGCCGGCCAAGATAAGAAAAGGTCTCTCCGCTTACATATTCACGAGGTACCGGCAAGCTCTCTAATTCCGCATGATGCCGTAAATTCTTTATAATCCATGCTCCTTTTTCTTTTGCAAGAGCCTCAAGTTTTGCAATAGACACAAAATCCGGGGCAGAAAATATGACGCCGTCCATTGGATCAACAGCCAGGGCAACCGTCTTGCGCCTGTGGCTACGGACAACTGCAAAAGAGATATGCCGCTGCCCGAATTGCATAAAACCTTTTTCTTCTAATATTTGAGTCCTCATCAACGTATCAGCCTTGCCCTTGCCAAGTCCATAAATCTGGCTGTGAGGGCCTCTATATCGTCCTTATGCCCCGCTGCGCGAAGGTGCCGTTTTATCTGTCGTCTCATCTCCCTCTGCACATCTTCCTTATGCTGCCAGTCTATCACCGCAAGTTTCGCCAGACTTTCAAAGATCAGTCCCGAAAGCTCACGTTTGGCCTCATCTGGCTTTTCCGTAAGATAAAGCCCAACTTCTTCACCAGCTCCTTCCGTTTTTCCAATGCCTCCCTCTTTTCCTTCAGGCTCGGTCAAAAGTTTATAAAAGGCAAACTGATGTTCCGACATCCCCATCTCGCAGGCCTTATCGCCGACTCGTCTCATCTCTTCCACAAGAAAGTTAAGGCGTTTTAACTGTTCGACTGCATCAATCCGCTCCTGTTTCCTTGCCTCAATTATTGCCTTAAGCCGTTCTCTGAGAGAGGAATATAAAACAGGGTTTTCATCGAGATGGATGGTTATCTCATGTCTGATGGCATGTTCCATCTCACTGGCCTTGGCCTCAGGAGATGAGAGTTTGTCCACATGTTCGTTAAACTTCTCCGAAAAGATTGAGACCGGTTCCAGCAGTTGGGTTATCCCTTCGGCCCTTATGTGTTCCTCAATGAGTTTTTTGACCTTTTCGCTGCATCCGCTCAAGTCCAAGGCCTGATCCCTGTAGCGGTTTTTAGCCGCAGTTCTTACTTTCCCAAGCCATTTCAGGTCATCGAGGTAAGGAAGCCCGGCCGGGTCAGGAAGAACCATGTCAAGGCTCATGGTAAAGCGTTTGAAGGCCAGGTCAAACTCCGCCCGAACATCGGCAGGCTCCAGGACTTTCAGGACATCCTCCAGGTTGCCTCTGTCAACCCTGTCGAAGAAGCGCATAACTGCCCGGTGCCTGGCCTCAAGGCGCGGAAGCTCACTGGTTTTTGGGCGTAGGGCGCCTGCAACATCCTGGGGTGAAAAGATCGCCAAGGCCTCCTGAAGCTCCCGTGAAACTCCCCAGTAATCAACCACCAGCCCGTATTCCTTCCCTTCGTATGTCCTGTTCACCCTGGCAATGGCCTGAAGCAGGCTGTGCTCCTTTAGCGGGCTGTCCAGATACATTACCTGCTCTACAGGGGCATCAAAACCGGTCAAAAGCATATCGCAGACCACAAGCATAGCCAATTCGTTACCCTTGTCCTTAAAATCCGCTATAACGTCCTTCTGGCTATCTTTTGGAACTGCCGCGTCCCGAAACCTCTTCGGGTCATTGTGGCTTATGGACATGATCAGGGCGGCGGGCGGGGCATTAAGCCTTTCCAGCGTCTCCTTATAAAGAACGGCCGTTTCCCTGTTTACGGCCACAATCTGGGCCTTGAAGCCGTTCGGATATATGAACCTTTCAAAGTGGTCTATGATATCGAGACATATCCGCTCAACCCTCTTGGGCGCCCCTGCAATAGCCGCTTCGGTGGCGTATTTTGACTTTATCGCCTCCCGCTCTTCAGGGCTGTTCTCGCGGAAGAACCTTTCAAAAAGGGCATCAAGGGATTCTCCTTCAACCTGAAGATCGGGAAGCCTGCTTTCATAAAAGATCGGCACTGTAGCGCCGTCCTGGACGGCCTGTTCTATGGTGTATGTATGGATGTATGGGCCGAAGGTCTGGAATGTGCTCCTGTCCTTTTTGTCTATGGGGGTGCCGGTGAAGCCGAGGAAACAGGCGTTTTTCATGGCCTTTCGCATGTTGGCCGCAAGCCCCCTGTACTGGGAGCGGTGGGCCTCGTCAACCATTACAAAGACGTTCTCCGCATCGGTCAGCACCGGATGCTTCTCGCCAAGCTCCATGAATTTCTGGACAGTGGTCATTACCGTCTGACCGGTCCTTGCCTGGAGAAGCTCCCGCAAATGCGTAACCCTTTTTGCTGGTTGTGGATTTGGAAAGCCGCAGTTCCTGAATGTCTTTGTTATCTGCCTATCCAGATCCTTCCGGTCTGTGACAATGACCAGTATCGGATTTTCCAGCTCTTTCATTCTCCGCAGCTTAACGGCAAGGAAAAGCATGGAAAGGGATTTTCCTGAACCCTGGGTATGCCAGATGATTCCGCCACGCTCAGCAGGCGCTTTTGCAGTGCTGATTCTCTTTATCGCCTCATTAACCGCAATGAGCTGCTGATAGCGGGCAAGCTTTTTAACCGTCTTGCCTGCTTCTGTCTCAAAGACGATAAAATTGCGGACAAGATCAAGGAGGTTTGAAGGCTCAAGAAGACCGAACAGAAGCACATCCTGGGGTGTGGGAACCCTTCCAAGCCTCTTTTGAAGCTCGTCAAGAGAGATAGGATAAGGGACCTTCCACTCGGCCCAGAAGCGTTTTGAAGTTGCCACGGTGGCGTATTTAGCGGCCTGACCGCAGGTTGATACAAGAATCTGGGCAGTCTCGAAGAGATTCGGAGCGCCAAGGCCGGTAAACTTGTCTTCAATCTCCTGGTAGCGCGTGAGCTGCTCCACCCCTTTTTCTATCGGCTCATGGATAGTGGGGCTCTTGCATTCGATAACCACCAGGGGTATGCCGTTAACAAACACCATCACATCGACAATGATGTTCTGCTGAATAGCACCCAGCCGGGACACCTTGAACTGCCTTGTAACAGTAAGCTCATTGTTTTCAATGTTATCGTAATCAATAAAATGGACGGTATGACCCTTCTTCCCCTGCCCGTCGCCGATATCCTGTTCCAGGGAAATTCCATGTGTCAGGATGGTATGTATCTTCTCGTTTGCCTCAAGGAGATTTGCAGCCTGCACGTGGCTAACTGCTCGGATGGCCTTCTTAACGTTATCTTCTGAAAGCCAGGAGTTGAGCTTCTCCAGGGCTGCCGCAAGGCGCGGGAACAATATAACTGCCCTAAGCGACCCACGTTCCGCCTCCAACGCTTCGGAGGGAACAAAAGAATACCCCATTCCTTGCAGCAGTTCAACGGCCGGGTCTTCGGAGAGGTGGATTTCATTCCAGTCTAAATTCTGCATTATTTGTTTCCCCAAATGTTTGCGGAATCCGCATCATAATAAAATACTTTTAGCTGGTTGCTCTCATTTGCAGATTTTCGATAAATCTCCATAGCCTCGGCACGTTTAATTATCCTTTTATTGCCCTTGGATTCAGGGTCACCATATATACTTACAAATAGAGATGTTATCCTTCCCTGTTCTATAAGCTTTAGAATATGTGCATCATTTTCTGCAAATGAATGCCCATACACAAACAGATTGCCCTTAATGCTTGCAAAACTCCTATAGCCACGATTTAAATATCCACTATGATTGATTCGCGTTTTCTTTTCTTCGCTTTTCCCTTCAGCAACAAATAGAGGAAACATTCCGTCATCCATAGCTTTTCGTATTTGTCTTAGAAGCGGGATCCCTGTGTTAATCCAAGTGTATTTTTGAATCTCTGCGCCAGCATCAAAAAGGTGTAAAGCTCCATGAAGATAAAAAACCCTTTGACTCTTTGTATTTTCTACATTCCAACTGACATAATCAGAGGGGCCATCATCGGGCATTCTGAATCCGTCATCAATTTTCATCTTATCTTTACCATCGCTATGCATGAAAGCCCAATAAAGTAGCAAGTCATAGTTTAACGTGTAAAAGGTTTCAAAGTTAGACAGGTATCGGCAGCAATGCAAATATTGGGATTCTTTGATATCCGAAGGTAAACTCGGATGCCTACTCGCGATAACGTCAATCAGGATTTCACGCAGCTTTTCAGCATCTTTACTAAAATCCGGCGCTCTTTTCTCCAGCCCCTTGTTATAAAGCTTC
>JAENJC010000221.1 GCA_016844545.1 Deltaproteobacteria bacterium
CATCTTCATACCACTTCATTGCCTCGTCAAGACTGCTCAGGCGCAGATAGTATATCCTTCCTATCTCCCATAGGTCCTGTCCAGCCGATCCGCTGTTTCCTGTCTCCCTGTCAATGCCCAGGGCAGCGTTGAATGATTCGAGGGACTCTTTATAACTTCCGCCTTTTTCCTGCAAGAGGGCAAGGGTGCGGTATCCTTCGGACAGGCTCTTTTTGTTTCCCTCCTCCTTCCATATCTTCAGGGCCTCTATCAAGGCCACCTCTGCCTTTTTGTCTTCACCGGCCCTGGAATAAAGAACCCCCAGACTCCTGTACCCTTCCGCCAGCTCTGGTTTGGAGAGCTTCCCTGAACCGGCCTTTATGAATTGATCCTGGTAAGAAGCCCCCTTCGCATACTCCCCTGAGTTGGCGCAGGCTTTTGCCAGTGCCTGGTAAATGTTCCCCAGGTCTTCTTTTGCCCCTATGGTCCTGAGGAACAGGAGACCTTCTTCAAATCTCCTGATGGCCACCCTCCAGTTCTCCTTGGAATAGGCCTCAATGGCTGCGTTCATGATATCAGCCACCTTCCGGGATGCATACTTCCTTTCCTCTTCCTGGTTCATCCCTGTGTAGCCGTAGAGTGCATAACGTGCCCAAATGCCGGGGCTCATCCCCTTTGCCTTGAGCGCCCTCTGTGCCTTTGAAAGCGCTCCTGAAGCCGATTCCTTCCTGAATGCGCCATAGAACTCCTTCATGAATATCTCCTCAGAATCCTTGTCGGTTGGAGTTGACTTTACAAGGATGGAAGTGGCTCCGGAAAGTATCAGAGGCGTAAGGGTGTTAGACGTTAACTCCCCCCAACCCCCTCTTAATTTAAGAGGGGGTTCCGAAGGCGGGGGCGTTAGGGCTTTTTCCGCGACAATATTTGTTATCACCACTAAGTTTGGGTTCATCTTCAATGGCATCAGATCTGAAAGGAAGAGCTTGCCGTTCCTGAAATTAAGAGATGACCTGAATGGGGCTGTGCGGTTGACGGAAAGGCTGTCTGTTATGTGAATCATCCCGTAGTTGGATGCCATATCGAGGAACTTTGTTCTGTCGCTCTTCAGCACCGCGAATATCGGCGTACTGGAGCCTATACCCTCAACATAACTATCAGAATAATCCTCTCCCTGTGATATCAGGATATTAACCTTGTTGAGGTTCCTCCTCTCATAAGCTGCATTGAGTATGTATGCGCTGGGTGCGTAAGATATCTCGAATCTGTCAAGAAGAAGCTCCTTTTCAATCTTCAGCACAGCAAAAGGGACAGAAGAGAGGATTTCATCAGGCATTATATAAATCCTTTTTTTGTTGGTTAGTAGAGGGGCAATGGGGCTGATGACAAGGGACGACAGGTGATCGTTTATCTCCTTTTTGTCCAGGGACGATAACAGGTCATCTACCCCTTCCCTCAGATCTTTCTCTGAAATCTTTACTACCTTTCCCTGGATGTTATCTGCATCAATGAACCAGAGAAGAAGGCCTTTATCCGTGAGCAGATACCTGACAAGTGCCGTCTTCTCGTCTATAAACCATTGAACATCCCTTGCTGAAATAGGCGCTTCCTCTTTTGGAAGAGAGAACCTTGCCCTCGCTGCCTCGCTCTTGATCCTGTTTCCGGCCATCCGTTCAGCGTAAGTAAAGGCATCGTCAAAATTTCCGTTCGAGAAGTGGAGGTAAATAAGTTCCTTGTAAAGGGAGTCGGCCTGTATGGGGAATGCTTGCGGTTGTGCAAGCTCAGCCCCTGCATCTAATGCAGCTAGCGCATCCTCAAGATGTTTCCCCTTGTTCTTTTTGTCTATATCAGCCAGCAGCGACAGACAACGCCACTTCAGCTCATTAAAGGGGCCTTTATCCGCAATTTCCATAGACGAATTGAGATGAACTGATGCATCCTTATCATTGCCAAGTTGATAGAGGGATGTGGCGAGGTTAAGCTCCAGGACTGCCTCAAGCCAAGGTTTTTTCTTCTTTTCAATCTCGCTGAGTCCCTCAGTGAAATATTCTGTCGCTTTTTTCAAACGCTCTCTGTCATGATTGATGGAGTTTAAGGAAGATTTAACTATTGAATCCAGATCGGTGACTAACTCCCCCCGACCCCCTCTTAATTTAAGAGGGGGTGCCGAAGGCGGGGGCGTTAGATACAGCAGCCCCAGATTGTTCTTCAGATACGGAAGGTATTCTTTACCTCTTTTCTCAGACTCGATAAGACCGATCCCTCGCTCCTGCATGGATATTGCCAGGTTTATGGGAGCGACCGGCCGGTCGCTCCTACCTTCTTGCGTAGCCAGCAGGCCGATATTAATGATATTTACCATCTCGCCTGTGAAGTTTTTTGACCTCCTGGACACATCCATAGAATCGTTGAAGTAACGATAGGCATTTTCCGCGTCCCCCATCTGGTAATAGAGGAATCCGATGTTGTTAAGTACAATACCTCTTTCGGTATCTTTGCCTTCCGGTATTCGCTCCAGCTTCTTTAAAAGTTCGTTCAATGCAGATTCATATTCCCCTGTTTCTGCGTAGGCGCTGCCGAGATAGGAGTGAATAAGCTTTTCCTCGCCTGCCTTTTCAAAACCCATGAATGCCTCGGAGCCTTCCTTCCCCAGGGCCAGGGCCTTTTTGATGGTCAGGAGGCCGCCGGAAGCTGGCCTTTGAGAAGCTGAGACGTTGAGAGGTTGAGAGAGGGCATCCAGGCTTTTGTTGAAGTATCCAATCCCCTCCTCTATCTTCCCCGCGTGATAGAGGTTGTATGCGATGTTTCTCAATATGACAGCCCTCGCTTCTGCCATATTTGCCTCTTCAGCTATCTTCAGCGCCTGTGAAAAATATTCGGCTGCCTTCGCATAATCCCTGGCCTCCTGATACAG
>JAENJC010000060.1 GCA_016844545.1 Deltaproteobacteria bacterium
CCTTGCGGTAAAGGATTATCTCCTTTATCAGCATTATGTCTGCCGCATATCTCTCTTCCCCGACCTTAAAACAGGCAAGCTGTACCTCGTTACTCATTTTAACTCCAGCATCTTCTGCATATCTAACAGTATAAACATCCCGCCCTTGTGCCTTCCTATTCCTCTGATGAGTTCCCCGTCGATGGTGTTAATCGAAGGTGCAGGCTCTATGCTCTTTTCAGGGACCCTTACCACATGCCTGACGGTATCAACAAGGAGGCCAAGGAGGCCTGTTCCGTCCCTGACTATGATAATCCGCTCACCGCTGCTCTTTATCGGCATGCCAAACCTTCCCCTGAGGTTCATCACAGGTATCACAACACCGCGAAGGGATATGACCCCCATGATATCTCTCGGAGCCTTTGGTACCTCGGTCAGGTCCCTGACCTTTATGACCTCCTTCACCTGACGTATGTCGACACCGTAATCCTCATTATCAAGGGAAAAGACAATGGCCTCTACCTCCTCTTCAGCAGCTCCTTCCTTGTCGCTCTCATCTACCTCTTCATCAACAGAAGGCACAGGCTTCAGAAGATCAGGGACCATAGGCGCTAGATTCTCCGGCGCCGCATTACCGAGCCCCTGTTCCCAAGATTCCAATATCTGCTCCTCTGCCATATTCTCTTCTTCCAGATCAAAAAACGTCTCCTGAGCCAGTACCTCAACTTCAGGAGCATAGTCAGTTGAAGGCTGGGTCGCATTATCTTCCGGCAACTCCACCTGTTGCGCTGGTTGAGGCTGGATTCCGGCCTCCGCGATAGAAGGGGCCTCTTCACTTCCCCGAGCAGTTTCCTCTTCCCTGTCCTTAAGCTGTTTCGCCTTCTCTCTTATCTCTGCTATATCCATAAAAACTCCATTAAGCCGTTGTAAAAAAATAACTGTCACATCTCAATATAGTGATCGGCATAAGGGGCCGTAACGAAAGGGCTGGAAATGTAATGGTTATTTCGTAACGGCCCCTAAATAAGACCGAAGTCCCTGGCAACGTCAACTATTACATCCCCGTCAATAAGCCCGGCATCTCTGCTAAACCCTTCGAGGAGGGCATTTGCAGTCAGGTTGTTTATCCTCCTCGGGACTCCGCCCGAAAACCTGTATATCTCCTCCAGGGCTGCCTGTGTAAATAAGGGGTCGCTTCTTCCAGCTGTCTTCAGGCGGAAGTCTATGTATTCCAGCAGTTCCTCAAATTTTAAGGGGCTCAGATGATACTGGACCCCTATCCTCTGCCGGAGAGGCTCATAATACCCAGATAACAGGCGGGTCCTCAGCTCCGGCTGTCCCAGCAAAACAAGGGAGAACATGTTCGCATCGTCAAGCTGCAGGTTTGTGAGAAGCCTGAGTTCGTCAAGGGACTCTTTGCCAGGCAGCAACTGGGCCTCATCTATTATAAGAACCGGGCATATCCTCCTCTGATAATAATCAAAGAGGCGTTCCCCGAGCTGCCCCATGAGCTCACTCTTTAATTCACCGGGCTGTTCAACACCCAGCCGCAGCGCAAAAAACCTGAGCAGCTCACCTGGAGCAAGAACAGGGTTAACAATAACTATCGGAAGATAAGAACCGTCCAGCGAATCCAGAAGGCACCTGGAAAGGGTGGTCTTCCCGCACCCCACATCTCCGGTCAAAAGCACCGTCTCTCTTTCCTCAACAGCGTATCGAAGCCTGGCAAGGGCCTCCCTGTGACCCCGGCTGAGATAAAAAAATCTTGGGTCAGGCGTCTTGCTGAACGGCTTTACATTGAAACCATAAAATCTCTTGTACATCTGCTATCCCTTGGCCAACCTGTAGCTAGCCTGACCCTTCATGCATTCATCCATTATGTCTCCTACATCCAGCACTAGGATGGTCTTCTGCCCAATGTCAGTGGCGCCGGCAATTCCTTTTACCTCTTCTAACCTCTTTCCCACCGACTTCATAACTATATCCTGCTGCCCACGGAGCCCGTCCACCACAAGTCCCAGCTTCTTTTCTGCAAGCCCTACCACAACCACGTATTTTCCATTTCTACCGTTACCGGAAAGCTGGAAGAAATTGCAAAGCCTGATGAGGGGCAGGGTTGTGTCCCGGAGATAGACGAACTCACTGGTCTCAATCGTTTCGATCTTAGATGGTTCGAGGACAAAATTCTCAAGTACAGCATTCAGCGGAATTGCGTATACAGAGCCTGCCACCTCCACGATCAGCGCCTTCACAATGGCCAGGGTCAGAGGGAGTATTAACATAACTGTAGTCCCTCTACCTTTTTCCGTATCTATCTCTACCATTCCCGACAGGTCTGTGATGTTCTTCTTGACCACATCCATCCCCACGCCTCGGCCTGATATCTCGCTGACCTCCTCCTTTGTACTAAAACCTGGAAGAAACATGAAATCAAGGATCTGCTCCCTCTTCAGAGTAGCCCCTTTCTCTGCCAGACCCCGTTCCACAGCTTTACGCAACACCATATCATGGTCTATTCCCCTGCCGTCATCTTCCACCGTAATAACAACATGGCTTCCTTTCTGAAAGGCGCTGACCTTTATCAACCCCTTTTCCTTCTTACCAGCCCTCCTTCTTTCCTCCGCAACTTCAATGCCGTGATCAAGAGCGTTCCTTATTATGTGAATGAGGGGGTTTGCCAGCTCTTCAACTATATGCTTGTCAAGTTCTGTTTCCGCTCCATTCAGAACTAAATCAACCTCTTTCCCTATCTCCCTTCCAAGCTTCCTTACCGTCCTTGAGAGTTTCTCGAAGACCTGACCGAGCGGGACCATCCTTGACTCAAGCACTCCCTGTTGCAGCTCATAGAGCCTCTTCTCCAAAATCTTTACGGTCTTTGACAGTTCACCAGCAAGTCCAGCAGAGCCATCCCTCGTCTTCAGGGTTTCGGCAATTCCCCCGATTGAGGCCTTCAGCATGACAACCTCACCAACGATATTCATGAGGTTGTCGAGTTTGGATATATCCACCCTTACGGAATGGGTTATGCTCTTGATCCCTTCCTCAGCGCTCTTTTCTTCGACCTTCAATGCCTGTTCATCCAGAGACGTCAGTTTAATCCCGGTCTTTACCTTTTCAACCTCAGCACCCGGCAGCTCGCTCGCCGATTTGACAACCAGGGAAACCTTTATTTCCAAGTTGTCTATGGCTCTTACAAGGGTTTCTTTGGCTATCTGTGTTGCAACGATTATATCGAAGTTGATGGTATCCCCAGGCGAAAAACCCGGTGTGGGGAGGGTTGTGATTATCTCGCCTTTATCCTTCAGGATGGCCGTAAGTTCTGCAAGACCCAGGTCAAAACTCATTATAGGGAAAGAGGACTGTACCTTGAAGATATTCAGGCCTGCCTTAATCGATTCATTGAGGCGGTGTTCCTCATACTCGGTGAGGACATTCATTATCGCCTTGTCTATCGTAGAAGGGGCATCCGAGGCCCCCTTCCTTCCCTGGTCCGATACAACTGAGTTGATTTTATCGATTATCTCCTCTACGCTAATATCCTCTTGCCCCGTGTTCCTCATCTCCAGCAGGGTATGAATGATTGAGATGGCCTCAAGAAGGAGATCTATAATGGAGGGTGACAGATCAATCTTGCCGAGCCTAAGGCTATCGAGGAGGTTTTCCAGATTATGACTTAGGCTTGTCATGGCTGTAAAACCGAACATCCCGGAAAGCCCCTTGAGTGTGTGGGCTTCCCTGAAGATGTTGTTCAGGAGCGCCGGGTCGGTCTTTCCGCTCCCTTCAAGGCGCATAAGGTCAGAGTTAAGGCTCTCAACTATCTCCTCGGCCTCTGCGAGGAACTCCTTTGTATTGGCTTCGGATTCCTTAGTAACTTCCTTTTCCAAATCGATAACCTCAATGCAGGTATTTTAAGACGGTTCTCTGGAGATCTTCAAGCTTGAACGGCTTGATTATATATTCATTGGCCCCGAGGGCAAGACCCTTTGCCACATCCTGCTTACTCCCTTCCGTGCTAATTATGAACAGCGGGATGTCCTTATAAAGATCGCTCTTTTTGAGAAAGCTTACAAGTTCAAGACCGTTGATGTCCGGCATGTTTATATCGGTCATAATGAGGTCAAACCTCTCCCTCGGAAGGATCTTCAGCGCCTCAAAGCCGCTCCCGGTTTCAACAAACTTGAAGTCGCCGACATCTTCAAGGGTGGTTATTATAAGCGACCTGATGGTCGGAGAGTCCTCTACTATCAACACCTTGAATCCCAAAACGCCTCCTAAAATTTTCGAATCCGATTCACAATTCGCCGGTTCATCAGTTTTTCTGATCTGAAAGCCTTCTCTCCAGCAGAATTCTTTCGAGGGCCATACTAGCCTGCGTCAGGAATATCTCAAGGGTGGAGGTATCTCCGATCTTGTCGCCGGCCGGGGCATTGTCTCCGTAAAGTATCAACGCTGTTTTACCCTGAACTATTACAGGGACAACAAAAGATTCAGCCGGCAGATGCCCGCCAAGCTCCCTGACAATATATTCGTTCCATTGAATAGGGTCAAGCCTTTTCACTATAGCAGTCTTCATATATAGGGCCTCCATCAGGACTGACGGCTCGTTCAAGGGAATCGCCATCTTCCTCACCCGTTTATCGGCGACCTCACCCTTTATCTCTATCCCGAACTGCCCCTGGCCCACTATCTTGTCATTCTTGACTGCAAACACAACGGCCCTGTTCATTATCTCGCTGCTGAACCTCAGGATCAGGAGGATTATCTCGCTTACCGAGAGAGGCCTACTCAACTCCACAAGCATCTCCTTCAGTATTCTGAGCCCTTTGCTCTCCTCGACCTTCGGCTCGGCAGGCCCAGATTCGAGGAAGCCCCCGCCTCCTTCCATCTCCTTCAGGAACTCCTGCATGAAAAACTGAGGTTCTACAAGGGTCTTGTCGCTCCTGGTCAGCCTGCTTAACGTCGCTGTAAGTTTCTCGATAAACAGGGCGACCGCCGGGGTCGTGCCATCCTCCTTGAACTGCAATTTCTTTGGCTTCTGGAGATAAGAATAAGCGTTGAGATCCAGTACCTCCTTCTCGGTCTTGCTGTTGGGGTGCTCGGTAATGATTATAACCGGGATGTCAGGAAAATCTGTTTTCAGACGGCCAAGTATCTCCAATCCTCCCAGCATCCCCTCCCCATCCATCGTCGGCATAAAAAGGTCAGCTATAACAATCGGGCGTTCCTGTTTGCTTATAAGTTCTTCAACCTTACGCAAACCGGCCTCAGATTGGGCAAAGGCAGAGGCCTTGAAACCCATCTGAACCAACTGGTTTCTTATGACTCCCCTCGTCAAAGGGTCATCGTCAATAACAAGGACCGTTCCTTCCTGGGTGACAGCAGGAATGAGAGCAGGTGCGGTCACCGCAAGAGGCGCAGCTTCCTGTTGATATGGCGCCCCCTCAAAAAACTCATCTTCAGGAACTATTTCTTCCCTTCCGGCCTCATCCTGCAGCCTCGCCCCTTCCATTGCCATGAACTGGGGATTCAGGCCGTTGGTTAATGTATATTGAAGAGGGTCATTCATTCTCATCTCAGGGTTTTCTATAAAATCCCCCAACTCAAATATAAAACTGCCGTCACGCCAGAGGAAGAGTGAAAGCACGCTCTTTTCTATCTGCCTTATAGCTGTATCCTCTATCAATTGAGCAGATAAATTAAGGTTTTTTATCAGGACAGCCTCCAGGCTTTCTCTGAATCCTTGATTTTTCTGTATCACTATTGCATTCTTAAGCTGCTCAGTGGTAAGCAGCTTTTCCTTTATCATAATATTGTAGACCCCTTCCTTTATGACACTGGAAGTGGCCCTTACCACCTGTCCATTTTTGAAGACTAAGCTACCTTCCCTTTTCCGGCTGTTCAGCTTGAGGGTGCCCGACTTCCGGCTGAAGCAGACTATCTGGAGGATCTCTCCCAGCCCAAGGTCTTCTATGTTGCCTACTAACTGCATATTCTATTCATCCCATCTTCCAGCTTCTTCTTTGTAGCCACAAGCTCGGCCTCTTTCCCCTTCTCCTTATCTATCACGGATTGCGGGGCCTTTTTTATAAACTCTTCGTTGTTAAGTTTATTCTGTACCTGCGCCAACTCCTTTTCTACCTTTGCCAGCTCTTTTTTCAGCCTCTCAGCCTCTTCCTTTGCTGCAGCCGGTGACTTTTCAAATACAACAAAGAGCTCCATATCTGCGACGATCGCAGTGGCAGCGCCCTTCAGCTTGTCACTATCCGCTACAAATTTAAGGCTGGCCACTTTTGCCAGGTTTTTCAGATATCCTTCATTCGTGGAAAGTATCCCCCTCTTTTCCTTATCAGAAGCCGAAACAAGCAGATCCACCGTAGCTGAGGGCGGGACATTTAACTCAGCCCTCAGGTTTCTTACAGCCTTTGTCGCCTCTATTATCAGCACCATGGCCTTCTCTGCCTCCGTATCCTTCAGGAGGTCGCTGTACATCGGATAGTCGGCAACCATAATGCTTGCAGGCATTTCTGCATCATCATCAACAAAACCTGTCTTTCTGTCAATCTTACCGCCAGCCAGTTTCCCTTCCTGAGTGAGGGTCTGCCATATCTCCTCGGATATAAACGGCATGAAGGGGTGAAGTAGCCTCAGAGATGTTTCCATGGAACGGAAAAGCACATGCTGGGCAGCCCTTCTTTCGGCCTCACCGCCAATTCTACCTTGCAGAACCGGCTTTGCCAGTTCTATGTACCAGTCGCACAGTTCATGCCAGACAAAATGGTATATGGCATTCGCCGCATCGTTGAACCTGTATGACTCAAGGGACTCAAGTGTTTCTTTTATTGCTGCATTTGTCCTTACAACTATCCAGCGATCGGCAAGGGAGTAAGAGAGCTGGGAAAGCTCAATATCATCAGGGTTATAGTCGTTCAGATTCATCATGGAGAATCTTGCAGCATTCCATATCTTGTTGGCAAAGTTTCTGTAACCCTCTATCCTCTCCTCTGAGAGCTTTATGTCCCTCCCCTGAGCAGCCATGGCTGCAAGGGTAAACCTTAAGGCATCTGTCCCGTACCTCTCCATTATAACAAGGGGGTCTATCACGTTCCCCTTGGACTTGGACATCTTCTGTCCCTGGGCGTCACGGACAAGGTCATGTATGTAAACAGTCTTAAAAGGCACGTCCCCCATGAACTTGAGTCCCATCATCATCATCCTGGCCACCCAGAAGAATATTATGTCAAAACCTGTGACAAGGGCAGATGTGGGGTAGTAACGTCTCACATCTTCCGTCCTGTCCGGCCACCCCATTGTGGAAAAAGGCCAGAGGGCCGAGGAGAAC
>JAENJC010000222.1 GCA_016844545.1 Deltaproteobacteria bacterium
CTGTCCAACCAGTGATTATAAAGTTTCTCGACTTTATCAGAGTTTATTTCCCAGTTCAAACAAATAATAAAATCAAACGTAGCATAACTATCTTAATTTATTATAGTTGCGTGGTTGGATGACATTCCAAGCGTGTAGACCCGTGGGTTTCCTTTGCCATCTTTAAAATCTCCCTCCTCAGTTCAATCTATAGCCTCAAATAAAGAGTGCATCCCCTTACTGGAATATCCCCTTGCCCCCTTCTACTATCGCCTGAAATGGAACTGCTGATACACCATCGGCCAGTGAATATCGCCTGGAGCCGGGGTATATGACGGCGATTTGTTCCAGTCTCAGTTCGTCCCTTGCGATTCGCATCGAAGGCGTCAGCCGTGGGGCATCCACCCGTTTGCACTCCACTCCAAGAAGACGCCCGTCTTTGACCATTACCAGATCAATTTCCGCTCCGGCATGGGTTGCCCAGAAATAGGCCTCATCCGGCTCAAGCGCCTTGATGGTTTCCTCAATTACGTACCCTTCCCAGGATGCTCCGCATTTCGGATTACTGAGAAGATCATTCTCATCTCTGATGCCGAGCAAAAGGTGCAGAAGCCCTGTGTCCCGTATGTATATTTTGGGGGCCTTGACCTGACGTTTTTTTAGATTAGTGTGCCAGGGCTGGAGCTGGCGCACCATCAAGAGGTCTGCAAGAAGGTCTGCATAGCGACGAGCTGAACTCTCGGAGATTCCCAGAGAGCGCGCCGGTTCAGCGGCATTCCATATCTGCCCGTTATAGTGGGCAAGCATGGTCCAGAAGCGAAGCAACGTTGTTGCAGGGACCCGGAGGCCAAACTGAGGGACGTCCCGTTCAAGAAAGGTCTGAATGAAGTTTTTGCGCCATGCAAGACTGTCCTTGTCGTTTTTGGCCAGACAGGAGAGGGGGAAGCTTCCCCGCAACCAGTGACGGGAGTGAGATTTCACACCTACTTCTGAAATGCTGAATCCTCCCATGGTTATTGTTTCCAACCGGCCTGCCAATGATTCCGATGTCTGCCGGAGCAGTTCTGAAGAGGCGCTTCCAAGCAATAGAAATCGCGCCGGAAGAGGACGTCGGTCGGCCAGGACGCGGAGCACAGTGTAAAGATCAGGCGATCTGTGTACCTCATCTATTACAATGAGGCCTTTTAAGTCTTTCAGCGCCGTCATCGGTTCATTCAATCTGGCAAGGCTCAGCGGGTCTTCAAGGTCAAAGTAATTGTGGGAGTCAGGCGAGACAAATTCGCGGGCCAAAGTGGTCTTGCCGCACTGTCGAGGACCAATGAGCGCTACCACACGGCTCCGGCTCAGGGCTTTCCGAACCCTCTGCGTCAGCTCAACTCGTTTAATCATACGGTCATTTTAAACTTGAAATTCAATCATGTCAAGAAGGATTTTCAAGGTATAATGTCTGCCATAATTTAAACTCTAATTATGGTCAAAAAAGTCATAGCCTGGATAGAGTCTGTAGCACACAGGAGTCGGTTGCTGGATGTCCCTGTTCTTAAACTAAAGGCTTCCATATTTTATGGAAGATGGGTATAATTCAACGATATGCGCGTAGCAAGGTATTACAGCAATAAGGATGTGAGGCTTGAAGAGAAGCCTGTCCCCAAAATAGGCCCAGGCGAAATCCTGATGAAGGTCCACGCCAGCGGCATCTGCGGCAGCGATGTGATGGAGTGGTACCGCATACACAAGGTGCCTCTTGTGCTGGGGCATGAGGTAAGCGGAGAGGTTGTCGAGGTAGGGGAGGGAGTAACTGAGTATAAAAAGGGAGACAGGATATGTGCCGCCCACCATGTCTCCTGCAATACATGCCATTACTGCCTTAGCGGGCACCATACGGTATGTGAGACCCTGCGCAAGACGAACTTTGAGCCAGGAGGCTTTTCTGAGTATATCAGGCTCCCTGCTATAAATGTGGACAGGGGCGTCTTCCTGCTCCCTGACGAAGTATCATACGAAGATGCAACATTTATCGAGCCCCTTGCATGCATATTGCGCGGACAGAGGCAGGCGAGGTTTCAGCCTGGGCAGAGCGTCCTTGTCATAGGCAGCGGGATAGCAGGACTTCTGCATATCCAGCTTGCTAAGGCGCTGGGTGCAGGACGCATTATGGCAACAGACATAAGCGAATACCGTATGAAGGCGGCCCTAAAGTTAGGGGCCGATGCAGTTATTGATGCAAAGGACGATGTCCCTGCCAGGGCTCGGGAAATAAATAATAACAGGCTTGCAGATGTAGTTATTCTCTGCGCGGGTGCTACAACCGCCATAGAGCATGGGCTGAAATCGGTAGAGCGATGCGGAAGCGTACTTTTCTTTGCACCCACGGACAAGGGTGTTACCATACCGTTCTCAGTAAATGACACATTCTGGCGGAACGAGATAACCCTCACATCATCGTATGCCGGAAGCACGGCAGACCATACAACCGCCCTGGAGCTTATACGCGCCAGAAGAGTTGATGTGAACGCCATGATTACCCACAGGCTGGGACTCGCTGACACTGGAAAGGGTTTCCAGATGGTTGTCGATGCAAAGGACTCGCTCAAGGTTATCATTGAGCCGCAGAAGTAACCTCCTTATTATCCATGACTGACCTCAAAAAATATCAGGAAGAGCTTTCAAAATGCAGTAAATGCGGCTTCTGCCAGGCATTCTGCCCTGTTTATGCCGTAACAGGGAGGGAGCCGGAGGTGGCCAGGGGCAGGAATGCGCAGTTGCTGGGAGTCTTGAAAGGAGAACTCTCAATATCTGAGATAGAGCCGGCCCTATCAACATGCCTCCTCTGCAAGGCATGCGTCCCTTCATGCTTCACAGGGGTTAAAACCGATGAACTGGTTCGCGCCGGCTTTGTAAAGGCCAAGAGGGGCGGAATTGTTAAGGAGATGGTGTTTAACAGCATCCTTCCTTATCCGGCAAGAGTCGCCGCACTCCTGAAGATAGCTTTCTTTTTTAAAAGGATCGGATTCGCCTCCCTGGCGAATAGACTGGGAATCCTTCCTGAACGACTGAGGATCGCCGATTCTCTTATGGACGATGTCTCAAAGGGGTTCATGCGCTTCAGGCCATCACCCCAGCCTTCTACCCATCCGGGCATAAATACCAGAGGAATTAAGGTTGCCTGGTTCAAGAGTTGCGGTTTTAATTACCTTCTTCCTGAAACAGGTGAAGCCACAATAAAACTCATTGAGGGGCTTGGATACAAAGTCGTAATCCCGGAAAACAACTGCTGTGGTCTGCCGCCGTATGCCCATGGATACACTGAGGTTTCTAAGAACCTTGCAAGAAAGAACATAGAGGCGCTTGAAAGGTACGAAATAGTATTGACCGAGTGCGGAAGCTGTTCATCCTTTCTGAAGGAATATGCGGAACTGTTGTCTGATGACCCTGAATTTGCAGAACGAGCCAAAATAGTCTCAGAGCGAGTAGTTGACTCAAATGAGTTTATTTTCAATGTGTTAACGGGGACAGTCCCGAATCTACGTCCATTCGACGAGCTCATGGCCCGTAATTCTGGGACAGTCCCCTCGTTAAAAGTTACCTACCACGACCCCTGCCATCTCAGCCGTTATCAGGGTATTACTAAAGAGCCCAGGGAGATTATCAAGTCTATTCCGGGGATTGAGTTTATTGAGCTCCCAGAGGCTGACTGGTGCTGCGGTGGGGCAGGGACCTACAGCATTACAAACAACGAGATATCCATGAAGATACTCGAAAGGAAGGTATATAATATAAAGAAGACAGGGGCCGAAATTGTTGCAACATCCTGCCCTGCCTGCATGATCCAGCTCTCTTACGGATTAAGACGTGAAGGACTAAATATCAGGGTCATGCACATAAATCAATTACTTGCTTTATCCCTGAAACCATGAAAATTCCTGCAGTAAGACACGGCATAAGTCTTTATGACCTTCCCATTTCTCATCGGTTCTATTCTTCTTATCTCTTTGACTTCGTCAAATAGGGAGTTGATATATGCGTCATCCTCTCTGCCTGGACTGCTGACCAGTATAGCATCCATGCCTGTCTTTGGACTGTCCCACATATTATATTGATTGAATTTACCCTCTCCTGCGAGTTCATAAACGTATGGATTTGATGGAGTATAGAATGCAAGTTCCGCTGCAAGCTGGTGAGAAGTGGCCATGAGAAAAAGGCCTTTGCCCATCCCCTCCTCCTGCCGGATATTATTCCATACCTTCCCAACCTCCAACCCCAACTCCTTCCACCTGTGAAATTCGTTTGTCGGGTCTTTTTTAATGGTAATAAGGGGGCTGACAGCCTGGATATGGACAAATATGGTAAGCATAAGGGCAGTAACAGCAACAACAGTAGCAAACACCTTTTTCCT
>JAENJC010000223.1 GCA_016844545.1 Deltaproteobacteria bacterium
AAGGAGAAGTGAAATGCCCAATCCAAAATGGAGACACTCAAAATCAAGAAGGGACAAGAGACGTACGCATGTTAAGCTCTTTGCCCCCAACTTCGGCAACTGCCCCCAGTGCAGCGAACCAAAGCTTCCTCACCGCGTGTGCCTGAAGTGCGGCTACTACAATGGGAAAGAGGTTCTTCCCGTAATAGAGGTATAGTTTGAAGGTTGCTTTGGATGCGATGGGCGGTGACCATGCCCCTCATGTGGAGGTGGAGGGCGCTGTTCTTGCGGCTAAAGAGTATGGCTCCCAGATCATCCTGGTCGGCGACGCTGAGATAGTTGAAAAGGAACTGTCAAAGTATGCCGTCAAGGACCTTCCCATATACGTAAAACAAGCCTCTGAAGTTATCCGTATGGACGAATCACCATCAAAGGCTTTGAGGAAGAAGGATTCCTCTATGAGGGTAGCCTTTGACCTTGTCAAAAATGGTGAGGCCGATGCCGTAGTCAGCGCCGGTAATTCCGGGGCTGCTATGGCTACTGCCATGGTTGTCCTGAGAAAGTTGGAAGGGGTTGACAGGCCGGCCATTGCTACTGTCATGCCTACACTAAAAGGCGCCTGTGTGGTACTGGACGTAGGGGCCAATGTGGACTGCAAGCCGTTCCATCTTGCCCAGTTTGCTGTTATGGGCGATGTCTACGCCCAGTTCATACTGAAAAAGGAGAGGCCCAGGGTAGGCCTGCTTAGTAACGGATCTGAGGAGACTAAGGGAACGGATCTCACGAGAGAGACCCATGCAATCCTTAAGCAGCTCCCCATGAATTATATAGGATATATAGAGGGTAGGGACATATTTGCAGGAAATGCCGATGTTGTGGTCTGCGATGGATTTGTCGGTAATGTTGTCCTTAAGACCAGCGAAGGACTGGCTGACGCAATTGGCAAGATGCTTAAGGAAGAGATACTGAAGAGCCCCTTTGCAAAGTTTGGCTATTTGCTGTCTAAAGAGGCCTTCGGAAGGTTTAAGAAGAAGGTTGATTATTCAGAATACGGCGGCGCCCCGCTCCTCGGAATTGATGGCGTAGGAATCATAAGCCACGGAAGTTCAACCCCGAATGCCATAAAGAACGCTATAAGGGTAGCCCAGGAGTTTGCATCAAGCAGCGCTAACGACCTCTTGCTCGACCATATCAAAAAAAGCGACATAGAAAACTTAGGGAAGAAGGCGGCCTGATCTATGATAAGGGCAAGAATAATAGGGACAGGCTCCTATACACCTAAGAGAATCCTTTCCAACCGTGATCTGGAGAAGCTGATCGACACAAGTGATGAGTGGATAACAGAAAGGACAGGGATTAAAGAGAGAAGGATAGCAGCCGATGGGGAAACTACCTCAGACATGGCTGCAAAGGCCGGGAAGAGGGCCCTTGAGATGGCCGGTATCGAGCCCGATGAGATAGATACGATCATCGTGGCCACAGTAACCCCTGACATGGACTTCCCTTCAACAGCATGTTTTGTCCAGCATAAGCTAAAGGCCCATAAGGCAGCCTCTTTCGATATAGCAGCCGCTTGTTCCGGGTTTATATATGCCCTTTCGGTTGCTGACAGTTTAATAAGATCAGGGAACTCCAGACACGTCCTGGTTGTCGGGTCAGAGATATTCTCCAAGATCACTGACTGGACAGACAGGAATACATGTGTCCTTTTCGGGGACGGTGCCGGGGCGGTAGTGCTCGGCAAAACAACAGGACATAAAGGAATAATCTCTACACATATTCACTCCGAGGGATCTTCATGGAAGCTCCTCTGTGCCTCTTCCCACGAGGAGAACGCAAAGACATTTATCAGGATGCAGGGGAACGAGGTCTTCAAGGTGGCTGTTCGGGCCCTTGAGGAAGTGGCCATAGAGGCCCTTGAGAAAAATGGCTTAACGGGTGACGATATAGACTGGTTCATTCCTCATCAGGCGAATGAGAGGATCATTCAGGCAACGGCGAAACGCCTGAACGTCCCGATGGAGAAGGTTTACATGAACCTTGAAATGTATGGCAACACATCGGCCGCCTCCATACCACTGGCCTTTGATGAGGCTGTGAGGAACGGAAAGATAAAAGATGGCAATCTGATACTGTTCGATGCCTTTGGAGGCGGGTTCACCTGGGCATCGGCACTTGTAAGGTGGTAGGAATGAAGCTTGCATTTATATTCCCGGGCCAAGGGTCGCAGTATGTCGGTATGGGGAAGACCCTTTTTGATAACTTCAAGGTGGCAAAAGATACCTTTGAAGAGGCGGATGATGCCCTTGGTCTGAAGGTAGGCTCTCTCTGTTTTAACGGGCCAGAGGCTGACCTGAAGCTTACATACAATACCCAGCCTGCAATATTGACAACAAGTATTGCTGCCATGAGAGTCCTTTCCTCCGAAACCCCCTTGAAACCTTCACTACTTGCAGGACACTCTCTTGGAGAGTATTCAGCCCTTGTAGCAGCCGATGTCATGAGCTTTAGGGATGCGGTTCTCCTCGTAAGAGCAAGGGGCAAATATATGGACGAGGCGGTTCCTGCCGGGACAGGTGGAATGGCCGCTATCTTGGGGATGGAAAAAGATAAAGTGGAAGAACTCTGCAAGGAGGCCTCAAAGGGAGAGGTCGTTGTCCCAGCCAATTTCAACTGTCCAGGCCAGATAGTTATCTCTGGGCATGCAGGTGCAGTAACCAGGGCAGTGGACCTGGCCAAGGAAAAGGGCGCTAAGGCGATACCTATTCCAGTCAGCGCACCCTCTCATTCTCCATTAATGGACCCTGCCGGCGAAAGACTTGCAAAAGAACTTGAAAAAATAGGTGTAATGGATATAAAATACCCCGTCATATCGAATGCGGA
>JAENJC010000061.1 GCA_016844545.1 Deltaproteobacteria bacterium
TCGTAAACGTCTTCTATGGTGTCCTTCTCCTCACTTATGGCTGCGGACAGGGTTTCAACGCCAACGGGGCCGCCTCCGAACTTTTTTATAATGGTCAGAAGAATCTTCCTGTCCATCCCATCAAACCCTTGCTGGTCAACCTCCAGCATCTTCAGGGCGTCATCTGCAACCTTCTTTGTTATCACCCCTCCTGCCCTGACCTGGGCAAAGTCCCTGACCCTTCTCAGAAGCCTGTTGGCGATCCTCGGTGTGCCCCTAGACCGGCGGGCGATTTCCATTGCCCCGTCCGCCTCTATCTCAATATTTAGTATCCTGGCAGACCTGGTTACAATTATGCCAAGCTCTTCAGAGTTATAGAACTCAAGCCTTGATATGACTCCGAACCTGTCCCTGAGCGGGGAGGTAAGGAGGCCTGCCCTTGTGGTTGCCCCAATCAGCGTGAACCTGGGGAGATCGATCTTTATCGATCTGGCAGACGGCCCCTGGCCTATGATCAGGTCAAGCTGAAAGTCCTCCATGGCGGGATAGAGGATCTCCTCAACCGTGGAGTTCATCCTGTGAATCTCGTCTATAAAGAGGACGTCCTTTTCCTGAAGGTTTGTGAGGATTGCGGCAAGGTCTCCTGCCCTTTCTATAACAGGGCCA
This sequence comes from Deltaproteobacteria bacterium, assembly GCA_016844545.1. Taxonomy (GTDB): domain Bacteria; phylum Desulfobacterota; class JAENJC01; order JAENJC01; family JAENJC01; genus JAENJC01. The sequence goes on from JAENJC010000061.1 coordinate 646, forward strand.
GAGGTGGTCTTTATGCTTACATTTAATTCCTGGGAGATGATGTAGGCGAGGGTTGTCTTCCCTAATCCCGGAGGGCCATAGAACAGGAGGTGATCCAGGGCCTCACCACGTGCCTTTGCCGCCTCGATAAACACCCTGAGGTTTTCCTTTACCTTCTCCTGGCCGATGTATTCGTTAAGGGAGCGGGGGCGGAGGCTTGGGTCAAACGAAAGGTCGTCTTCTGCAATCTGAGGGGTTATAACCCGTTCCATCGTGATTAAGGATAATACAAATCCCCATTAATGACAAGGGGGATAGTTTATACCAAGTTGCTTTCAAACATATAATTATTGCCATTACTGAAAGCTTACTTGGTATTATGCACGGGCATTCAAATGTCTTTATTTGAATGCGAATTGGTATTAGTGTTTCACTGCCTTCATCGCCTTGGTAAGGGAGGCGTTTGCCTCTTCGACACCCTTTATGGCTTCCATTATATTTTTATTTACTTCCTTCAGTCCTTCCTTCTCGGCAGTCATCGCCCACTTTCTGTACTCCTCGATATGGGCCTCGTTGTGTTCAATCCAGTGGTGAAGGATGTGGGTAAGCTTGTCTTTATCGGTCATGACAGACCCTCCTGAATTTATGATATAAGTCATTGTTCCCAATCTGCTATACTGAGATGATACGTGCGCAACCATTAATTGTCAAGCTATCAGGATGCTCAAGAGATGATTGACTAAAGCGGTCTGGCATGTTAAAGATATCTTACTAAATAAAGGGGAGTACTGCATGGGATTCAAATCATATCTACCTCTGTTAAAGCTAAGGATTAGCTGCCTTATAACCTTCAGCGCCATTGTCGGGGCAGTTGCAGGCACCACAAATGGCATGTCATGGGGGAATATGGGGTTCCTTATAATAGTTACCATGCTGGCATCAGCCAGTGCGGGGACATTTAACCATTACTTTGACAGAGATATAGACTGCCTCATGGGGAGGACAAAGAAGAGGCCTCTGACATCCCCTGAATTTGGTTCCCCGCAAAAGGCCTTGTATCTGGCCATCTTCCTGATGGCAGCTTCTCTGGGCATCTCTTATCTCACGTTGAACTTCATGGTTACCATTCATCTTTTCCTGGGCGCCTTTGTCTATGTAATACTCTATACCGTATGGCTGAAGAGGAGGAGCTGGTCAAATATCCTAGTTGGCGGGCTGGCAGGGAGCTTTGCTGTCATGGCCGGCGGGGCATCCGCATCCCCTGAGCTATGCTTCGCCCCTGTAATCCTTGCGGTGTTCATGTTCTTCTGGACGCCTTCCCATTTCTGGGCCTTTGCCATAGTCCACAAGGAGGAGTACCGCAAAGCCGGCGTCCCTATGCTCCCGGTGGTTGTCGGAGATAAGAAGACTGCCCTCTACATCCTTATAAATACAATCTTGCTTTTTGTATCCTCCCTGATACCCTCGTATCTAGGTTATCTCGGTGGATTCTACCTTACAGTAGCGCTTGTAACGGGACTCTATTTTATATTCAAGAACATCCAGCTTCTCATAAATCCCACAAGAGAACTGGCCTGGGCCAACTTCAAGGTCTCTATGTTTTATCTGGCAGCGGTATTCTCTGCGGTCATATTCGACATGTCGCTGTAAAATACCCCTTTTTTGCGCCTTGCGTCACTATCTCTTCTTTATTTTTGACAGAACAATCCCCAGTTGTTTGTTGATCGGATTTTCCCTGGAGAGAATGGGAATTGCCGGACCCTTCCTTGCGCCAAACTTGTACAACTCTTTGAGAATGACTTTGTTTTCGCTGTCAAGTTTAAGGCCAGCCTCAAGAGTTTTTATGGCCTTGACCTTGTTTCCCTTTAATTTATAGACCTCGGCAAGGTTTATATAATACTGAGGCATGTAAAACTCCTTTTTGACGGCCATTTTACAGAACTCCTCGGCCTTTGCCATGTCCCATTTGGACCGTGCCATTGCAACGCCAAGCCACGAGTAACAAGCTGAACTCTTATGTCCAAGGCTTATGACTTGCTCAAGATACTGTATGGCTTCAGCAGGGTACCCACGCTTGATAAGTGCCAATCCCTTGTCAAACAACCTTGTTGCCTCGTCCACCGTTTCCATATCAGCCTCCTTTTCCATCTGAATTTACGTCTTTAATTGACACTACCTCTTATATAATTAAAATAAAAAAGCCGCCAAAGATATCTTTGGCGGCTCGACTGGCATGTCCTTATAGGAATTAGCCTCGGGGCTCTGCGACCTCCGGTTTCCCGAAGTTTGCTCTGAGCAAAGTAGCTATATTTTATTTTTCTTGATTAAGTTTAGCATATACCGGGTTCTTATTTCAAGGATTATTTGTTCCTACGTATTGGAGCTATCATTTACTCATGTTTTCAAGAAACCTTCGTATCCTCTTTGCATTTGTACCCACATCGCTCACTCCCACCCGCGAGACCGACCTGACATCAATCCGGCTGCCGGTTTTCTCTGGTGTTATCCTTACCACCATGTCGTCCTTGAACCCGAACCAGTAAGTGGTGTAAGTTGCCTCTATTCGTCCAGCATCCCGATTAGCCTCTATGATCTCCCCGCCCAGATTAATCGCTGTGGATAGTGCCTTCTGGAATATCTCTCCGGGAGCGACGGGGAGCATCAAAGGCCCTATATCCGGATACCCGGCCCGCTGCTTAGCGGCAATATCCGGGCCTCCGTAATCAGATGGATTTGGGGCATCCTTTCTAAGGGGCAGAATTGCCTTGAACAAGGGCGGGTTGTCTATGTCGGTCGAGATATCATGTATCCGTGGGAAGTTCTGTGCCTTTGTTTTCCACTGCCACAATGTTCCGGCAACAGTAAGACTGCTTACCAGGCTTATCAGTGCAAGGGCGAATCCGAACCTGGAACCTGAAAGCCCGGACCAGATGAGCCCTATCAGGGACAGCCCTGCAGCAACAACGCTTCCATAAGCTGCAATCGTCAGGATGGCAAAACCTGTCCTGAAACTCCACCACTCCCAGCGAGTGCCAAGGCCTGCCATAATGGCTGCCGTGGTTGCCAATAGGGCAATAGAAAAGATCAAGAATGCAAACCTTGTAATTGATTTCATCTGATTATTTAGGCTCCATCGGGTATCCGGCATCAGCCCATTCGGTCATTCCGCCCTGCAAGGCCCTGACATCCTTGCAGCCCAGTTGCATTAATTCCTGTGCCACACGGGCACTGGTATGTTCCTCGTGTCAGGTGCAGTAGGTAATGATTGGCTTATCACGCGGTATCTCCCTCTCCCAGCTTTTAACTGCCACCGGGTCTTTCCGCATGGAGCCTTTTATTTTGATGTTGCTCATGTTGTATGAATCATGTGATCTGACATCAAGCAAGACCACCATCTCCCCTTTGTCCAGTTGCTCCTTTAGTTTCTCCTTTGTTATTCTCAGGACTGCCATATAAAGCCCCCTTCCCAGGCATGAGTAAACTATAGCACCATAAATTTGATCTGCAAGGAGGGTCAATTTCAGTATGTTTACGGATTAATTCGCGAGAAGGTAAAGGGATTAAAAGAGCTGCTGGAAAGGAGGCCAAGCTGACAACAGGGCCGAAAAAAGGAGAGTAGAAAAGTTGGTTCTTCAGGTTTTTATGTGGGTAAGCTGAACGGCTACTCTGGCAGGCTTACGGAAGGGGTAGGTGCCTACGCCCTCCCATAAATCTCCGTCATTTCTATCAGGCGCTTTTTTATGAAAGGAGTTATCTGCTCCAGCACAAGCCGCCAACCCCAGTTCCCGCTACCCACAGAAGGAGTATTCATCCTTCCTGCTTCTCCAAGCCCCAGGATGTCCTGCATAGGCAAAATAGCGGTATCGGCAACGCTCATCATGGCATATCTTATAAACTCCCAGTGAATCTCGTCCTCCGTTGCTTCACGTCCCATGTATTTAAACAGCCTTTGTTTGTCTTCCTGGCTGGCCTCACCGTTGAACCATCCCCTGATAGTGTTGTTGTCGTGGGTCCCAGTATAGATGACGCTGTTTTTGGTGATATTATGAGGTATGTAAGGATTGGTGGGCATGTCTTCCCCGAATGCGAAGATCAGCAGCTTCATACCCGGAAACTCATAAAAGCTCATGACCTCCCTTACCTCCGGGGTAATGACACCCAGGTCTTCGGCAATAAAGGGTAGGGATGGGAAGTGCCTTAAAAGGGTATTGAGGAAGTCGTAGACAGGGGCTTCCACCCACCTTCCATTTATTGCAGTCTTTTCATGGGAAGCAACCTCCCAGTAGGCGACAAATCCCCTGAAGTGGTCGAGCCGCAGGGTGTCAAACAGTTTTATATTGTGTTCTATGCGCTTTATCCACCACCTGTATCCATCTTCCTTCAGGACATCCCACACATAGACAGGTGTACCCCAGAGCTGGCCCGTAGCGCTGAAATATTCTGGTGGCACCCCTGAGACAAACTCAGGCTTTTTTTCACCATTAAGCTTGAATATGCAGGGGTTTGTCCATACGTCGCAGCTGTCATGGCAGACATAAATAGGAAGGTCTCCTATTATCTTGATATTCCTGTCGTTGCAGTAATTTTTGAGAGAGTCCCACTGCCTGAAGAAGAGGTACTGGAGAAACATCTCAAAAATGACCCTGTCCTTAAGCTTCTCGCTCCATTCTCTTATGGAATCTTCACACCTGTCTCTTATTTCACTTGGCCAGTCGCACCATACACTGCCTTTGAAATGTTCCTTAAGCGCCATGAACAGGGCATAATCATCAAGCCACTCTTTGTTTTCTATGCAAAACCTCTCAAACTCATAGTCCTGGCCTATATTACCCCTGTACATCTCGAAGGCTCTGTGAAAGAGTTTGTTTTTGTGAGCTGTTACGGCCTCATAATCAACTTCATTATCTGGAAATGGGGGAAGCTCCTCGATGTCTGATACTGAAAGAAGGCCATCAGTCAACAGGATATCAGGGCTTATGAATAGTGGATTTCCTGCAAAGGCGGAAAAGCTGCTGTAAGGAGAGTTCCCGTGAGACGTGGACGTGGGGTTTAAAGGAAGTATCTGCCACAGGCACTGCCTTGTCTCTACAAGGAAGTCGGCAAACCTGTATGCCCCAGGGCCCAAATCACCGATTCCATAAGGCGACGGCAGGCACGATATGTGGAGCAGTATTCCGCTACCGCGTCTGTTCATTATAAAATCCTTTTAAGGAGAGATAGGAACACCTCAATTATATTTGACATCCGCATTTAGTCAAGCGATAACCGTCCTGGCCTCCAAATAGACACTGTAAACCCTGCCCTCCGGTAGCTTATAGAGGGGAGCGGTTGTTCGCGCTCTGCTATCCCCTCCCCACTCATGGGGTGAGGGTCAGGGTGAGGGGCGGTTTGAACGGAGATTCGGGATTGTCCTTGATTAAGGCAGGACCTGGTATCTTTCTCTGCCTCGAATAGCAACCTCTGCCGAGAGGATCGTTTTGTAGTGATTTACGACTGCGTCCTTAATGGCGATTGGCAAGTTGACAATCAGTATGCTGAATTGTATAGTTCAAAAGAGTAGGCAATATTTTACAGTCAGAAATGGAAAAATAACTGTTTTTTCGGTTATCACTCGAAATGTAAAATAGACAGGAACCAGATAATAGTTTGTTTCCTTGCAAAAGTGGTGTTATCAAGTTTTCTTATGAACATTATAAACTGCATGAAGTAGAGAAAAACTTGTTAAATATATAGTTAGCTTTGTAACATCCAAAACTGAAAGGAGAACGCAGATGAACGAAAACAGCAAATGCCCGATAACGGGCAAATCCGGCAGAACCACTGCAGGCAGAGGCACATCGAACCGCGACTGGTGGCCCAACCAGCTGAACCTCGGCATCCTTCACCAGCACGCGCCGGCCTCCAACCCGATGAGCCCCGACTTCAACTATGCAGAAGAATTCAAGAAGCTTGATCTGGCCGCCCTGAAGAAGGACCTGTCCGCGCTGATGACCGACTCGCAGGACTGGTGGCCAGCCGACTGGGGACACTACGGCGGCCTGTTCATCCGCATGGCCTGGCACAGCGCCGGCACCTACCGCACCGGTGACGGACGTGGTGGCGGCGGCACCGGCAACCAGCGTTTTGCGCCGGTCAACAGCTGGCCCGATAATGGCAACCTGGACAAGGCGCGCCGCCTGCTCTGGCCTATCAAAAGGAAATACGGCAAGAAGATCTCCTGGGCCGACCTGATGATTCTGGCCGGCAACGTGGCGCTGGAGTCCATGGGCTTCAAGACCTTCGGTTTCGGGGGTGGTCGCGTGGACATCTGGCAGCCCGAGGAAGACATTTACTGGGGTTCCGAAGCCGCATGGCTGGGCGAAAGGCGCTACAGCGGTGACCGCGAGCTGGAGAACCCGCTGGCTGCCGTGCAAATGGGCCTGATCTATGTGAACCCCGAAGGCCCCAACGGCAACCCCGACCCCGTGGCTTCGGGCCGCGATGTGCGTGAGACCTTCGGCCGTATGGGCATGAACGACGAAGAAACCGTCGCGCTCGTCGCCGGCGGCCACACCTTCGGCAAGGCGCACGGCGCGGGCGACCCGAAACTGGTGGGCCCCGAGCCTGAGGCCGCCCCTCTGGAGGAAATGGGCCTGGGCTGGAAGAACAGCTTCGGCTGGAAGAACAGCTTCGGCACCGGCAAGGGCGTGCACACCACCACCAGCGGCATCGAGGGCGCATGGAAACCCAACCCCACGAAATGGGACAGGGGCTACTTCGACATGCTTTTCGGCCACGAGTGGGAGCTGTCCAAGAGTCCGGCCGGCGCTCATCAATGGCATGCCAAGGACGTGAAGCCGGAACACATGATCCCGGATGCCCATGACCCGTCGAAGAAGCACCGGCCCATGATGACCACGGC
>JAENJC010000062.1 GCA_016844545.1 Deltaproteobacteria bacterium
AAATGACGAGACCGGCGAAAGGATGGCCGAGTTGCTCAAGGACAAGGCAAGGGAAGGTGTCAAGGTATACGTTATTTATGATCACTTCGGCTCCCTCGAAACGCCCTGGTCATTCTGGGATGAGATGGCGGACGCGGGGGTCAGGGTCAGAGCATCGCGACCCTTCAACTGGTTGTCTCCCCACCATTATGTTCGCAGAGACCACAGGAAGCTTATTATCTGTGATGGGGTCAAGGCATATACAGGCGGCCTTAATATAGCAGATGAATATGGAGGGTTTCTTCGCAGGCTCAAAAAACCGGTATGGCGTGACACCGGAGTCCTCCTTGAGGGCCCGGCTGTATTCTCCCTGTTTGAGATATTCCAGAAGACATGGCAGGCATTGAAAGGAGAACCCATTCCGTCCCCAACTCGTCCAGTCTTTCCGCTTTCTTGTGATCAATCTGATTTCTGCCTGCCTGTCATACCTATATTTGCCTCGTCGTCCAGGGGGAGGAGGAGGATGAGGAAGCTGATCTATCACAGCATAAAAAACGCCAGGGAAAGCATCCTCCTCACTACAGCCTACTTCACCCCAAGCAGGAGGATGCTGGATTCCCTGGAAGATGCGATAAAAAAGGGTGTTGAGGTAAAGCTTCTTCTGCCTGGGAAGAGCGATGTGATGGCCCCATACTATGCGGGAAGGTCTTCATTTATGAGGCTTCTCAGCTCCGGGGTGAGGATATTCAACTACCAGGGAGATGTATTGCACGCAAAGACCTTTGTGTTCGACGGCTGCTGGAGCATAGTTGGATCTGCCAACCTGGATTTCCAATCCCTCAGATGGAATGACGAAGGTAACGTGGGGCTGTTGAATGAAGGGTTCGGGGGGAAGATGACGGAGGTCTTTGAAGAAGATATCTCACACTCCATAGAAATAAAGGAGGATGTCTGGCGGAACAGGCCGGTGTCTGAAAAGATCAAGGAAAAGTTCTTTGTCTTATTCAGGAGAAGGCTGTAAGATTCAGCATGTCTAAAGTTAATTAGGTATGATGTCCCCCGAATTTCCCACTAATAGCCAACTTAATAGCCAACTTAATAGCCAACTCAGACAAGAAGATATCTGACATTACGTCCCTTGCCCTCTGATTTTATCACCTCAAGAGACAATAGCTTTTTAATTTCTTTCAGCGCTCCCTCATCGGAAAGCTCGAACATCTCTCGGATTGCTTTATTTGTGATGTATCCATGATTATTTATTCTCTCCACAATCTTCATCTGCCGCTCGGTCAGGGCTACCTGCCCCTTCAATTGCTTCCGTTTGAGATCACTGCTCAGAGATAAAACCCTTTCCTTCACCTTCTCTATCTGCAAGGCCACTCCATAGGTAAAATATTCCAGCCATTTCGTTATATCCACTGTTTTTGAGTCTACGCTTTGGAGCGCCTTGTAATATGACTGTCTATCGCTGTCATAATAATCATCAAGAGCAAAAAACCTCTTTGTGTCAAACCCTCTTAGGTAGAGGATAAGGCTCGCCAGTGATCTTGCTGTTCGTCCGTTCCCATCTATAAAAGGATGGATCCTGACAAACTCATAATGGCCTATACCTGCGGCCAGCACCGGGTTTGTCTCCGCGGCATCCCGGCTGTTCAACCATGCAACAAATCCCTTCATTAAAACAGGGACATCTTTTGTATCAGGCGGCCGGAACGTGACAACGCCTGTCAATCTGCTTCCGATAATCACCTGCCGGTTCCTATAGACAGCGCTGTCCGCAGGACTTTCAAGGACATCTTTTGTAAGAAGCTTATGTATTTTCAGTATCACTTTTTCTGTTATTTTTTTATCTTCAGTCAGCTTTGGCAGATATTCAAGCAGTTTCAGATAATTCAAAACCTCTGCCTTTGCCTTTCTTGTGGCCATTATATCCCTGCCCATCGCCAGCTCAGAAACCTGCTCAAGTGAAAGGGGATTGCCTTCTATGGCAGTGGAGGCATGGGCATTTTTAATCAAGGCCTCTCTCCGCAAAGCCACTTCCCACTTGGGGACAAGATAGGCGTTATCAAGCACAGCCTTTGCCTCTGCCGTCTTGATAAGATTATTCAGGATATGATTTGTAATTAAATATTTTGGTTTAAACATAGTTTAAGCTCCTTCCCTCCACAACCCCAATCTCCTCCGGCGTCAGGTTAATATGGCCGTTTCTTAAAAAGTGTAGACGCGACACCCATATTTACGCGGGTCTATAATCTGCATTATCTTCCTCGGCGAACACGCGGGTCACGCGCCGCTTTTTGGCGCATCGCTGTGGACCCGCTGGTTAGATGTTTTCACTATTTCTTTATTTTTATAGACGCTAATTTAATCGGATCTGTGAATGCTAACGATAGTTTTGGAAGGTTTTCAGCCATAAATGAAATCATTTCCCCCCAATCCTCTTCATTAAAATAGTCCACATTCTGCATTTCAAACTTTATTCGGCAGGCTTTTTTATTATCTAGTCTTTCCCAGATCAAAGGTTGCCCGAAAGTTTTTTCAATTTTTGCTTTTTCTTGATAGAGGGTATCAAAAATAGCTTTATTTTCTTCTCTTGAAGAACGAGAAATATAAACTTCTACTCTAGCATAGTAATTTGAAATGACTGAATTATAAGAAACAGCACTGAGACCTGATCCCGTGCCTATCCAATTATCCTTGCCCGGACTGATATTTTTATATAAATCTGACTTTTTATTAAGTTCCTTAAGGTATCTTGTCCAAAATTCAAATCTCAATCCATATCTAGCCTTGCTACTCTCTTGCGTAGCAATTTCTTCTTGTGCTTTGTCTGCCATGCTAATAACATAATCTTCAACATCCTTCATTGGGATTATTTGTTCAATATCCAGATAAATGTTCTCTCCATGAGTATATGGCGTTACTTTAAAACATTGGATTCTAAGTTTATAGTTTGTTAACCAGAGAGCAGTCGAGGTAACCTCTTTTCTGAAATTCCCAGCAATCATGATTATTCGCTGTGATGTTCCTTGATTTAATTGCAGTTCATTGAACTCTGTATTGCTATAGAATTCTGATAGATTCTCAATAGCATTTTCGTTCTTTCCTTTTTTATCGAGATATTTTTGATAAATCTCTTTTAATTGAACTTTTGTTAAACTCGAACAATATGACGCATATTTTAATACCTGCCAAGTGACATCTCTGCCGGAATCATCCAGCTTGTTTTCTATTACTACAACGTTGCCTCGTTTATCCAACGCAAGTAAATCAAGACGCTCATTGGTATCATTGAACCCATCGAATTCTTTTTGAATGATCAATAGATCTTCGCCAAGGCATTCCGGGTTATTCGCAATCCATTCCTGTAGATTGTCTCGTTCTTTAAATCCTAATTCTGAAAATGATTTCTCAGCTACTTTCTCAATCTTATTTTCAGTTTTATTAATCAAATACATCACATTCCTCCATTCACAGTCACCGACAGCCCAACCAGTTATTAGATAGACCTTTCTAACACCTCCAAAAGTGATGTTAGTCAGGTAAAAAGATATTCATTAACCAGTTTATTGATGAATATAACAGAGCTGAATGAGGAGTCAATTAAAAAGCATCTTGACTTATCTGCTTGTTTTCATTGTTTTTTTACTGACTAATATCCTGAGCCTCTTGCAAAAGTCTTTTTTGTGGTTCGACAGGTTCACCACGAACGGCCTGTCGTGAGCTCAGCCGAACGGGAAAAAACCAATGATTTCAACCCGACCCCCGTTCACCCTGAGCTTGTCGAAGGGTAATTTCGGACTTTTGCAAGAGGCTCTACTATTTGGAATATTGAAAGACCACTCACTCCCTGGCACTCAGCAGCCTTACAATCTCCTCTGCCGATGACCTGACCCTGTCCGAAAGTCCCTCCCCGAAGCCAACACTCTCCGGCTGTATGCATATGAAATCGACCATGGCTCCCGTGTCTTCTGTCACAAGTCTTGAGATGACCCTGAGAGGGAACCTGTGGGTGCTTATGGGGTTTTCCGGTATAAACTCTTCCGGAATGGTGCGGACCTCACCAGGCTCTCCCGCGAAATCTGCGGCGTCTATGATGACTACTCTTTCCGGCCTGACCTCTATTGCCTTCCATAACATATCTTCCGGCCTTTCCCCAGCATCGAGGATGATGATCCCGTTTTTTGGCCTTTTTGCTTGTTCGGCAATATAAGGGGCAACTCCGTCGTCAGACCGTAGCCGGTTCCCCACAGTTATGACCAGGAGAGGACCGCTTGATTCGGGTTTGAGGAGTTCAATAACGTCAGGAGTTAACAAAGGAGACCTTGAGGATATGGGTTGAGCAAGAGATGCATGGGTCGTATGCCCGGACCAGCATCTCAAGGGCCAGGGTAATCTCATCCTGGCTCTTGTCCATGATCTCCGGGACCAGCTTTTCCATGTCGTGCTCTATATTATGAAGGTTCTGGTTTGTAGGTATTATGCAGTTGGCATCAACTATGACCCCGTTTTCGTCTATATCGTAGTTGTGGTAGAGTGTCCCCCTTGGGACCTCAACAGCACCTACTCCGCTACCCTTTCTCACAGGGATTTTCTTCTGCTCATTTACCCCTACCACCAGCTCCTGACTGTAATCAACTCCGCTCCTCATAAGCTCTTCAATGATTGAGATAGATTCTTCAAGGCAGTGGGCCCACTCCACCAGCTGGGCCACGGTGTTGAGGTATGGGTTTGTGCATCTGGGCCTTATCCCAAGCCTTTCTGCTGTTTTTTTGGCCAAGGGGTGGAGCTTGTCGTAATTCATGTTAAACCTGGAAAGGGCTCCAACTGCATAGGCATCGCGGCTCAGCTTCGTATGCTTTGCCGATGAGTGCGGAACGATGAACTCGTTGGTCATACTCCTGTAATCTTTCTTGTTCATCCTGATCCCTTCGGATGAGCCCAGGTCGCCTGACAGGAGCGGGTAATCTGGGCCGTCGCTGACCAGAGAGACATACTCGGTCTCTCTTTCAAATACAGGGAAGTTAAAGGTGGATACAAGTTCAAGGGTTGCCTCTGTGTCACCCCTTAGACCGGTGAGGAGGTTGTGCATGGTCTTCAGGTCGCCTGTCCTTGGAAGTTTTGTAAAACCCCCTATAATGGCAGTTATGGGATGGACGTGCCGTCCCGTGAGGATGTCGCAGGCGTTATTTACCTCTTTTTTCATCCGTAGAGCCCTTCTTACCGCCTTGTTATGGGTCTCTATCATAGGGATGACGCTCTTCGCGCCGGCCAAGTCAGGCACAGCCAGGATGTAAATGTGGAGTATATGGCTGTCCAGTATCTCGTAATTGAGCATAAGTCTGCGGAGCTTTATAGTCTGTTCAGTCGGTGTGACGCCGAGGGCGTCTTCCGCAGCCTGGATGGAGGCCAGTGTATGGCCGCAGGAACATATCCCGCATATGCGGCTTGAGATATGGGGGGCCTCAAATACCGGCCTTCCCCGGAGCATCCCTTCAAAGAACCTGGGGGATTCTATTATGTCGAGGCGGCACTCCTCAAGGCGACCCTCCCTGACGTTCACGACGATGTTTCCGTGTCCTTCAACCCTCGTCAGGTATTCTACGTTTATAGACATGTCCTTGTGCATACTATTTCTTCTCCCTGCACCTGTTGTACATACCCATCTTGTTCATTATCTGATCCAGGGGGACGTTGTATCTGGTGAGGACATCCTTCATCCCTTTCTGATTGGGGTTGCTGACCATCCCCCTGCACCCGTAGCAGATGTTCCCGTTGTTCACGCACCAGGAGTTGCAACCTCCCCTTGTAACAGGGCCCAGGCAGCTTACCCCTTTTTCATACATGCAGACGTTCTCGTTGAGCCTGCATTCCACGCATACAGCGTAGTCCGGGACATGGTAAGGTATCCCCTGAAGGGCAGCCTTAAGGACCTCCTTGAACTCAGGCAGATATATGGGACATCCGTTAACGAAGTAGTCTACCTTGACCACGTCATGTACGGGCCTTGTCTCCTCGGTGGGGAAGAAGTGGTAGCTGGAGCCGTAGACATATTTCCCGATCTCCCCCAGGTCAAAACCATTCTTCATCCCGTTGACCCCGCCAATGGTGGCACAGGAGCCGTAAGCTATCAGCACCTTGCATCTCTCCCTTATCTTCTTTATCCTCTCCGCTCCGTGGGCGTCTGTTATGCTACCTTCAACTATGGCCACATCAAAATCCCCTTCCCACTTCTCGGACATGACCTCCCTGAACTCCACAACATCTATGACTCCTAGGAGGTCGAGAAGCTCCTCCCCCAGGTTTGCCACCTGGAGCTGGCACCCCTCGCAGCAGGTAAAATCGAAAAAGGCTACCTTTGGTTTCTTCATATTACATTGCCTCTTTTATATGCTTTATATCGCTGTAATTGAAGACCGGGCCGTCTGTGCAGCAATAATAGTCCTGTATCTGGCAGTGGCCGCACTTTCCCATCCCGCACTTCATATGCCTCTCTAAGGAGACAAGTATCTGGCTCTCAGGAATCTTCTTTGCCAGAAGCTCCTTTATCACAAACCTGAACATTATCGGTGGACCTACCACTATGGCGAATGTCCTTTCAGGCTCCAGATGGACGCCTGGTAGTAGAGTAGTAATCAGGCCAACATGTCCGGCCCACTCCGGCGCTGCCTTGTCAAGGGTACATTCATAGTGGACATCTATCCTCTTCATCCATCGCTCCAGTTCATCACCGAAAAGGATATCACCTTCTGTCTTACACCCAAGGAGTGTATGCACCTTGCCGAAGTCCCTCCTGTTGTCGAAAACGAAGTTTATCAACGACCTCAAAGGAACTATTCCCAACCCCCCGGCAACTATCAGCAGGTCGTTCCCCTCCAGGACCCTTATTGGGAACCCCTTCCCGAAAGGTCCCCTTATCCCGATCTCGTCCCCTGCCTCAAGCCTGTGCATCGTCCCGGTGACCCGTCCCACTGCCCTGACGCAAAGTTCAAAGTAGCCGCGGTTAGTGGGTGAAGAGCAGACAGATATAGGCGCCTCCCCTACCCCGAACATGGAGACCATTACGAACTGACCCGGCTCATGGTCCAGGCTCCTGCCGCCATCCAGGGCAATCTCAAAGAGCTTCTCGTGGGGGGTCATTTGCCGCGTCCTTATGACCTTTCCCTTCCTGATCCTGTAATTTGAGTCGTTTATGACCGTTTTTTCCATGTCACTTAGCCTGTTCCTTTATCAAGGAGCTCAGTGTCTCCTTAAGCCTTATCCCAGCCATGCAGGTTCGGCTGCACCTCCCGCACCGCACCCTGTGCAGAATAGCCTGTGGTATTTGTCTACATGGTATCTGAACTTGCGGAAATAGCGGTGCTTCTGTCTCTCTGCCCTTTCCTTTCGGAAGTTGTGATTTCCGGCAACTGTGGCGAAAGGCTCCACCTGGCATGAATCCCATACCCTGTAACGCCTGCCGCCCTTCAGCTCCAGGTTCATCTCGTCCTTGACATCAAAGCAGTAGCAGGTAGGGCACACATTGGTGCAGTTCCCGCAGGCAATGCATCTTTCACCCAGCTCTTCCCACACCTTGCTGTCAAACGACTTGTCAAACAGCTCAGGAATTTTTCTGGGGTCTATGGGGACCTCGTTTTTGAAAATCTCCCTCTTCTTTTCCCTGAGAGATGCCAGGGCCTTCAACTGGTCATCCCCGGCCTCCTCAAAGAACTTTGCGGCCTCTATGATATCCTCCCCGGCCTGGGTGTTCACATGCACAATAAAATATTCTCCCATGTCTGTGAAGAATAGGTCGTAACCGCCGTTGGGAAGATTGGCGTTAACAAGGGCGCAACTGGCGTATTCATCGCAGTAATCGTTGCACTCCAGGCCTATGATCGTTGTCGCTCCTTTTCTGGTCAGGTAGTTGAAGTCCCTTGGGCGGGTTGAAAAAACCATATTCAGGCACTGTATCCCTGCTATGTCGCAGGTATGGACGCCGAATATAGTGGTCTTTTCATGTTCAACCACAGGCGTTGATTCCAGCCCCTTGCTGACATTGAATTCAAGGAGGGTCTCTCTCTGAGGCATAAGATATTTCTTGGGAGGGAGGATCGTGGGGATATATCTGACAGCAACTTCTTCACCTGAGGTCACCTCCTCGAAGGAGAAGTTGTTATGACCCTTTGAAACCGGGGCCACAAGCTTCTGGAGCTTCGACAACCTTGAGATGAAACCGTCAAAGTTGTCCTTCCGAAGAATCACATACTGGCTTGAGCTCATTGCATGACCTTCCTGAATTGAGGATGATCTTTCTCTACTCTGGTGAAGTTTAGCACACCAATGCCGACTGTCAACCGCGTTGTTCGACCTCTTGTTTTCCCAGATGCATGAGATTCAATAGGTCTCCACCCGCCGCCGCCTCGATGATCGGTGTCGAGTACTCCATCTCCCGCACAATATCCGCAAATCGAATAATGGTAATCCCAGCTTCGCGAAACAGATCCAGTTCCTCCGGGTGTTTCACCACATTCGCAACAAGTTCACGCGACCATCTTCCAGGGAACAGCCTCTTACGCAGGTCGATTTTCTTCGGATGGTCATACTTCTTCTCGATCCATTCAGCGATGCCGCGCTTAAGCTCTTTGGGTGTCCGTTCTTTCGCATTGTCTGGTCCGACGCCCTTTCCCTTCTGAATCGCCTTGGGCACCTTGCTGATGTACGCGATTGGATTGGTGGATACTTGGACTTCGATGTGTCGGCATTCGTGCCGACCTTGGGGGTCTGGCCTGAACGCCAGAATGTCAATCTCCTGGACTCCAAGTTTGATACCGCGGATCGTGAAATATCCCTGGCGGTTCAGCCACTCTTCTACGACTTCTTCGCCCAGTAATGCCATTGGTCATCCTTTATTGTTGCCGAACCAGTTATTATAAAGTTTCTCAACTTTATCAGAATTTATTTGCCACTTCAAGTAACATAAGTTGTGTGACTCCCCTTTCTATGTTAAATTCCAGCAATGTGTCTCACCATCCCAGCAAAGGTAATCTCAGTCAAAGAAGGTCTCTCCGGCTCACCTATAAGAAACCTCATTGTAGAAGATTTTAAGGGGAGGAAAGAGGTAAAGGCGATGATGATAGATGACCTCAAGGCTGGAGACTGGGTGTTATACGCCTTTGATACAGCCATGAGGAAGATAGGAGCCGATGACGCCAAGGAGATATTGGAACTCCTGGAGCCAAGGGCCGGGATAGATATCACCAGGCTAAAGACCGATTTCGTAAATATCCTCAAGGCCTGCCATACTCGGTCGCTGGAGAGGGGAGAGATCATCAGGCTCCTTAAGACCTCCGACCCTGTCGAGATAGAGGCCCTATACTCAGAGGCCAATACCATAAGGCAGGCAAACCTGAAGGACTTCTTCTGCATCCACGGTATCATCGAATTTTCCAACCACTGCGTCAGGGAGTGCCACTACTGCGGCCTGAGAAGGGATTCAAAAGATGTCACCAGATACAGGATGGAGCCGCAGGAGATAGTCGATAGTGTCGTAGATGCCGTTGACAGACGCGGATACAAGCTGATAGTCCTTCAGTCGGGTGACGACTTCCAGTATGCCGAGGACATGCTGGTAGGTATCCTTACAGAGATAAAGAAGAGGTGCAAGGTGTTCATCTTCATGAGCGTAGGCGAGAGAAGCCTTGATTGTTACAGAAGGATGAAGGAGGCGGGGGCCAGCGGAGTCCTGTTCCGCTTCGAGACCTCCAATGAGGCGATTTACAACACCATACATCCAGGCCAGAGCTTCAGGCAGAGGATCGAACTTCTAAAG
>JAENJC010000063.1 GCA_016844545.1 Deltaproteobacteria bacterium
AAGAAAAAGGAGAGGGGTTTGTAACAAGGCTCATACCCCTGACATACCTTAATGCAAACGAAGGGATAAGGGTTCTGACCCCTTTGATATCAAGGAACGGCGTTGTAAACGCATATATCCCTACAAATACAATCATCCTGACCGACACAGCCATGAACGCCGAAAGGCTTGTTTCCCTCCTTTCCGCCCTTGACAAGGAGGCCCCACCGGGGAAAGGGAAGATTAACGTATATCCCCTGGAAAACGCCGAGGCGGAAGATGTCTCAAAAACACTGACAGCCCTGTTTTCGAGGCTTCAACCCGGCCAGCAGCCAGGGGGAAGCATGGGACTTACAGGCCCCGTAAATATTTCAGCAGACAAGGCAACAAACTCCTTGGTGATAACGGCGGCCCCGGAGGACTATGACTCCGTCAGGGACGTGATAGGAAAGCTCGATCTGAGGCGTAGACAGGTGTACGTAGAAGCGGCCATAATGGAGATATCCCTCTCAAAAATGAAGGAGCTGGGGGTTGAGTTCAGGGCAACCGACCTGCCTGAAGCCGGCAAGATAACCGGTTTCGGAGGGACCAACTTTGGAGGTATGGGAGCAGCCGTCTCAGGACCTGCCGGAATGGCCGACCTGTCAGGAATGGCCGCCGGTGTTGTAAAAGGTACAATTACTTTCAGGGGCACCGAGTACCTGAACGTAGGCGCTCTTGTTAGGGCATTGCAGACAGGAGGAGACGTTAACGTCCTGTCAACACCGCACCTTCTAACTACTGACAACCAGAAGGCTGAGATAGTTGTTGGTGAAAACGTGCCGTTTATATCAGGAACAAGTCAAACAACGGGTGGGAATATCCTTACAACCATAGAAAGAAAGGACATAGGTATAACCCTTAGACTCACCCCAAGGGTCAGCGAAGGTGAGTTCGTCAAGCTGGACATCTATCAGGAGATATCATCCCTTTCAGATTCAGCCGTCTTTGATCCAAATAAGGTTGGGCCTGTAGTAAATAAGAGATATGCCAGTACAACAGTAGTGGCCAAAGATGGCGAGACTATAGCCATAGGAGGCTTACTCCGCGACAACGAGTTGAAGATTGTGAGAAAGGTCCCTCTCCTCGGAGATATCCCGATACTTGGGTGGCTGTTCCGATACCAGAGGAAGCAGGTGGAGAAGACTAACCTTCTGATATTTATAACTCCCACCATAGTAAAGGGTAACGCTTTGAACGACATAACAGCAAAGAAGAAAAACGAAATGGACAAGTCAAAGGAAGAGATGGATGGGAAAAAATAATAACACCTAAAAAAAGCATTTGGACGCAGATTTACACAGATTTGCACTGATAATTCAAGGACTTAAACAAAAACAGATATTCACTTTTTTAGTGACAACTATATTTCATGTATCTATTTGTTTTATCTGTGTTTATCCGCTTTAACCTGCGTCCTATTGCAGGATTTAGGTATCAGGAATTTATGGAACTTGCAGATATAGACAGCACCCTTATAAGACACCTCCCATTTTCTTATGCCAAGAGGTTTTCCCTTTTACCTGTGAGAAAGGAGGATGGCGCAGTTATCGTCGCCTCGTCCCGTCCTGATGATTTTCAGCCTATTGATGACCTGAGGCATCTACTGAACTCCCCTGTAAGGCCCATATTCATGGAAGAGAAGTCCTTGCTTGACCTGATAAACAGGGTTTATCACGAGGCAGCCAACAGAGATGAAGGGACCATGGTGATTGAGGATGTCTCAGAGGTCGAAGAGACGAGGGACCTCCTCGAATCAGACGATGAGGCCCCTGTAGTTAGGCTTGTAAATGCCCTCCTCTCTAAAGGCCTGCAGAAGAGGGCCAGCGACATACATTTCGAGCCGTTCGAGAAGGATGCGAGGGTCAGGTTCCGGGTTGACGGGATACTACACGACATCCAGTCGATACAAAAGGGACTCTATCCATCCGTGGTGTCGAGGGTGAAGGTCATAGCCGGGATGAACGTGGCGGAGAAGAGACTCCCGCAGGATGGAGGGATACGGGTCAGGATAGCCGGCAAGGACGTTGATATAAGGGCCTCAACCATTCCAACATCTTCAGGGGAGAGGGTGGTACTTAGGCTCCTTGACAGGGAACGAGTGCTGATAGGACTGGAAGACCTGGGTCTGCAAACTGAAATGCTTGCTGGTTATGGAAGGATGCTGGCCAAGTCCCACGGGATTATCCTCATCACCGGGCCGACAGGAAGCGGGAAGACCACGACCCTTTACGCATCACTTGCATCAATAAACTCTTCGGAGAAAAACGTCCTGACCGTAGAGGACCCTATAGAATACCAGTTGAAAGGGATCGGTCAGATGCAGGTGAACCCCAAAGTAGGACTGACCTTTGCAAAAGGGCTCAGACATATCCTGAGACAGGACCCTGACATAATAATGGTTGGCGAGATAAGAGACAGGGAGACGGCGGAGATGGCTATTCAGTCAGCCCTGACAGGGCATCTTGTCCTCTCAACACTTCACACCAACGATTCTGCAAGTGCAGTTACAAGGCTTGTAGACATGGGAATTGAGCCCTTTCTCGTCTCTTCATCCCTTATAGCGGTCATGGCCCAGAGGCTTGTCAGGATATTGTGTCCAAGGTGCAAAGAGGCTTACGAGCCGACGGAGGATGAGTTAGCCCTGTTAGGGATAAGCAAGTGGTCAGTGGTCAGTGGTCAGGGATCAGTTACAACCGGCCACCGGCCACCGGCCACTGACCACTATTCATTTTATAGAAAGACCGGATGCGATGAGTGTCTTGGCACAGGTTACCTCGGCAGGAAGGGTATCTACGAACTCCTTGAGGTAGACGACGACATCCGCAAGGTTATACTCAATGGAGGCGATTCCATGACCATCAGGGCCGAGGCCGATAAAAAAGGGCTGAAGGGGATGATGGCAGACGGAGCCGATAAAATCATGCGGGGGATAACATCTGTTGAAGAGGTATTGAGGGTAACGCAGGAAGAATAGATGCCTTTATACAAATACACAGGTCTTAGTCCGGCAGGGAAGACGGTATCCGGCGTCATAGATGCCGAGGACCAGACAAACGCGAGGCTTTCCCTGAAAGGGAAAGAGGTTTTCCTAACCGGACCGCTCACGGAAAGCTATAAAGAACAGGCAACCATAAGCGGCAGATTGAGATGGGAAAGCAGGCCGGGGTTGAAGGAGTTATCTTCCTTTACTTATCAGCTCAAGGTGTTGCTTTCGTCAGGCCTTCCTATGGTTGACGCCCTGACTGTACTGGTCGATGAAGAAAAAAACAGCAGGCTTAGGGAGATCCTGGCTTCTGTCAGGGATGGGGTAAAAGAAGGGAAGACAGTTGCTGCGGCGTTATCATTCCATCCCGATGTTTTCAACGATCTGTATATTAACATGGTGGCGGCAGGAGATGCCGGGGGAATGCTGGAGGATGCCCTCGGCCACCTCTCAGGGCACTTAGAAATGCAGGAGAAGATATCGGCAAGAGTACGGGCAGCCATGACATACCCTATCTTCATGGCCCTGATAGGTTTAATTATCCTCTTTTACTTATTAACGTCCGTTGTCCCAAAGGTCGTTACAGTATTTCAGGATGTGGGAAAGGCCCTGCCCATCCCGACCCTTTTACTTATTGGAGTATCAGGATTCCTTTCAGATTACTGGCCTGTAGTTCTGTTACTGTTAGCAGCAATCTCTTATGCAGGTTACAGGTTCTCAAATACGGATAAAGGAAGAGCCGCCATTGAACAGTTTTTTGACAGCCTCCCTTTTGTAGGAGGGACCCTTCACTCCATGTACATGGCCCGGTTTGGCCGCACAATGGAGGCCTTGTTAAAGGGCGGAGTACCTCTTTCCAAGGCGCTGGAGATAACCGGGAAGGCCGCAGGACATACTGAAATGAAGAAGGCATTATCTCTGGCTGAAAAGGCCATTCTTGAGGGAAAGAGCCTTAATCAGTCCCTCAGAGGGTCTGAGCTTTTCCCTCAGAGTGTTATCAGCCTCATAAGTGTCGGGGAGGCTGGCGGAAACCTTGAGGATATCTTTGCCAGAATAGGAGATGCCAAGGAAAAGGAGCTTGACAGCAGGCTTGACACTCTCCTGACCCTTCTGGAGCCTATGATGATACTGATCATGGGGTTTGTGGTAGGGTTTATTGTACTGGCCATACTGTTGCCGATATTTGAAATGAGCCAGATGACTTTTTAGAAAATGGCAATTTATACAAGATATACGGTAATGTCAAAAGTTTCATGAAAAACGAAGGGAAAAACATGAAACCACAGAGTGCGCAGAGAGAAACTCTGTGTTCTCCAGGAGAATATCCACTTAAGGATGTAACAGAGCGGATAATATCCTGCGCTATTGAGGTTCATTCGACATTAGGCCCTGGCTTATTAGAATCTCTTTATGAAGAAGCTCTGGCAGAAGAATTTGCATTAAGGGGCATTCCGTTTGAAAGGCAAAAAGACGTTGCCCTGAAGTACAAAGGCAAAGAGATAGGGAAACACAGGATAGACCTCATGGTTGAAGATAAGGTTATAGTTGAGTTGAAAGCCGTAGATACCATGAATAAGATATATGAAGCTCAGTTGCTTACATATTTAAAGGCCCTGAACAAGAGGGTTGGTTTACTTATTAATTTCAATGAGGTCAAGCTAAAGGACGGAATAAAACGAATGATAATCTGAGGACACAGAGGGGAGAGAACAAAAACAACTTGTAACTCTCTGATATTAAATCATTTCTCTGTGTTCTCTGTGGTTAGGTTTTGACAATACGAATCTTTCAATAAAGGAGGCAATAAATGTCTATTGCATTAAAGATCGATATGCCCGAAGGAGCGTTTTCAGCATTGAGGATGGACCCGGACGGTCTCGCTAAGGAGTTGCGCCTTGCTGCTGCGGTGAAATGGTTTGAGATCGGTATCATATCGCAGGAAAAGGCGGCGGAAATAGCGGGCCTTTCAAGGGCGGAATTTATATTCTGTTTGTCCAGGTTCAATGTTTCTCCATTTCAATATACAATAGACGAGATCAGAGAGGAACTTAAGCGTGGCATATAAATGGGTTTGTAATGCATCTCCACTTATACTCCTCAATAGGATAGGTCATCTTACCCTTTTGACAGAACTGAGTGATTCCCTCGTGATTCCCCACGGCGTCATTGAAGAGGTTATACCTTATGAAGACGATACTTTGGGCTGGGAAGCCTTTTTCGGTTCGCCAAAAGTATTGAAGATTGATAATGCTATAAACGTCGAGCCGCAAATTGCCGGATGGGACCTTGGGAATGGGGAATCGGAAGTTCTTTCATGGGCGGCAAAGCACCCTGGCTACGAAGCTATCCTTGATGATCTGGAGGCGCGTAAGCCGTCGTTCAGAATTAACATGGACATCAGAATGGCGGGAACGGCATAAGGGGACGTAAAGGCTTAACCAGAAAAGCACTGGTTATTCCTTAACGGCCCCTAAGTGTGCCAGGAGCATCGGAGTCCCATTGCGCGGAACAATAGGGATTATTCTTCTCGCAAGGAAAAGAGGATTGATTCCGAAGGCAGCTCCTCTTGCAAGAGCACTGGTCGATGCCGGTTTACGATTTGATGTAAAATGGTTGGAAGCCGCCCTTGAACTTGTGGGAGAGGGGCTTAATATAAGCTGACAATTATCAGGAGGGTTAATAGATTATGCAATCAGGATTTTCAAAAATAAGAATGAACAGCTCACGCGGCTTTACCCTTATTGAGGTCATGGTTGTAGTCGTTATCCTCGGTATCCTGGCGGCGATTATAGTTCCGAGGATCATGGGAAGACCTGAAGAGGCGAAGAGGACAAAGGCTGCTGTGGATATAAAGGGGATTGAACAGGCCCTGAACCTCTACAAACTCGACAATGGGACATATCCGAACACAGAGCAGGGGCTTGAAGCCCTTGTGAAGAAACCGGAAACAGCACCTCTCCCAAACAAATGGAAGGAGGGCGGCTACCTTTCCAAGGTCCCTGTGGACCCCTGGGGAAGGCCATACCAGTATCTTTCGCCTGGTGATCATGGCGACTTTGACCTCTACTCTCATGGAGCAGACGGAGAACCCGGCGGGGAAGGAAAGAATGCAGATGTGGAGAGCTGGAACCTTTAAAGACAGTGGTCAGGGGTCAGGGGTCAGGGATCAGCTAAAATCTAATAACACTGGCCACCGGCCACCGGCCACCGGCCACTGGTATTATGGGTTCACCCTCATCGAGCTTCTTGTTACCCTCTCCATCCTTTCAATCACCCTCTCTTTTGTTATCCCAAGGATCATGGGGAGGGAAGAGGCTGAACTGAAGAGCGCTGCGAGGAAGCTGTTATACACGGCCAGGAGGCTTTCGGACGAGGCAGTCTTCAAAAAGGAAAGACAGGTGCTTAACCTGGATATAGATAATAATGAGTACGGAAAAGGAGATGACGGCAAGAGATTAAAACTCCCTCCCGGCATCTCTGTAGACCATCTCCAGATTGGAAAGGAAGAGATAAGGAAAGGCATGGCTTCCATAACCATATTCCCTTCTGGTTTCAGGGATGAGGCAATGATACATCTGACAGGGAAAGGAAAAGGTAAAGGATATACCGTTGTCATTCCAGCCCTGGGGGAAAGATTTGAGATACGAGAAGACTAAGAGCAGTGGTCAGTGGTCAGTGGTCAGGGGCCAGCAAAGATCAGTGGTCAGTGGTCAGGGGTCAGTAAAACCGGCCACCGACCACCGGCCACCGACCACTTCTTTAAACCGACCACTGGCCACCGGTCACAGACAGTTTGGTTTCACCCTTTTAGAGGTCATCATATCCATGGCCATAATAGCTACGGCGCTGATGGCCCTCCTCTCTTTACAGGGTCGCTCAATAGGGATGATGGAGTCGGCCGAGAAGATGGAAGGGGCAAGGCTGCTTTCCGAGAGGCTTATGGGAGAAGGGGAGCTAAAAGGGGTTCCAAACGGTGAAAAAACAGGAACAGAAGGGCCTTACAACTGGAGAATAAGTGAGATAAAGATAACTCCTGAGGTTATGCCGGAAGGGGTAAAGGCCCTTCCTGGAAGGCAGTTGTCCCTTGAGGTCTCATGGGAAGAAGGGAAGAGAAAGGAAAAACTGAACCTTGCGGAGTACATATATGAAAGATAGTGGTCAGTGGTCAGGGGTCAGGGGTCAGCAAAGATCGGTGGTCAGGGGTTACCGTTCTCCGTTCCCCGTTCCCCGTTTATGTCGATCCTCTACAGCACCTTTTCCACTTCATCTGCCAATGCGAAGATTGTGGAGGGAATGGCTGATGACCTTTCCTCCGTCACCGGGGCGCTGGATACCTTCAGCCATGAAGTAAGGGGAGCATATTTAAGCTCAGAGTCCTCTATGGAAGGTTTCTCAGGCAAAAAAGAGGTTGTTACATTTATCACCACTACCCCTTATGTGAGAGATGGGGAGCCAACGGTTCAGCCTGTTTCGTATATATTTGAAGAAGGCAAACTGATAAGAAGAGCGCTGCGCCCCGGCTCCCAAAAAGAAGTGAAGGGCGAATATCTGCTCTTAGATGGGATTAAAGACCCTGCATTCTCCTTTTTCGACGGAAAGGGATGGATTGACGCCTGGCCTTCCGGGAATAAGTTGCCGGCCGGGGTCAGGGTTGTTTTTTCGTATAGGGACCGGAATGTGGAAAATGTAATACCTGTATGGAGCAGGATGTGATGGGAAGCAAAGGGGTCGTCATAGAGGTGGGGACTGCTGAAATAAAGGGAGCGCTTTTCTCCTCCTTCCTCGGCAGGACAAGGATAGAAAGGATGGAGTCTGTTTCCATCAAAGATGGGGAAACAGCAGCAGCCATAGAAAAGCTTATTGCCGATTTTCCATCCGATGCGACCATAACTTTAATCCTTCCGGGCCATCTCTTTATGGTAAGAACAGTCCCACTCCCTTTTACAGACAGAAAAAGGATCAGGAGGGCCTTGCCCTATGAAATGGACGGTCTTCTCCCTTTCCCTATTGAAGAGTTGCTTATAGACAGTCTTTCATCCACACCTTCAGAAACTGGAAGCAGGGTAATGGCTGTAGCAATTCCAGCAAAGCTCCTTCAACACTATCTAAGCCTCTTCCCTGAAGGAAGGAAGCCGTCAATAGCCATCCCTGACTTCGTATCCCTCCTCTCACTCGGCATAAACATAAAAGGAGAGGATGGAATATACGGCATAGTGGAAATGGAAGAGGGAAAAACAAGCATGGTCCTTATCCAGAATGGCAGACCTGTTTTGGCAAGGTCTATTTCAGCGACTGACGGTTTCCCCTCCGTTCATGAAACTATCCGCACGACAATAAAGGGATTTTTAGATGCAGGACAAAAGATCACAAGGCTATATATCACAGGATCAAAGGCAACTACTGACTTCCCTCCAATAGAGGGAGTAGAACAGATAGTTCCTCTCCCTCCCATAATAAAAGATATATCCCTGAAGGAAAAACCTTCGTTTGTTACAGTTACAGGGGGTGCAAGAGCGGCAATTGAATTCCCCTGGTTCAATATGCTCGGTTTGAGTTCTGAGGCAGAGAGGTTTGAGAAAGGCTTAAAGAGGTTGTCTATTGGAGCAGCCATCCTGCTTATTATGGGAACGGGCGACCTGTACCTGCACTCCAGAACAGGGTCCCAAAGGCATTCGTCATTAAAGGCCGAGTCAAGGAAGGTATTTCTGTCTGTCATGCCTGATGTAAAAAAGGTGGTAAAGGAAGATGCCCAGATGAAGGATGCCCTGAATAAGGAGAGGGGGACTTTGGAGGCCCTTACAGGCAAGCCCGCCCCTTCATACCTTGCCTCCATAAAGGGTATAGAAAAGATTGTCTCAGATCATCCTGAGATAAGGGTAAGGGAGGCGTCTTTTGAGGGTTTTGGTGTAACCATTCAAGGGGATGGAAGCAGTATCGACGCAGAGGGATTAAAAAAGATCTTTTCCAGGATCGAGGGAGCCAGAGAAGCCCGGGTAGAAGAGGTGACGCAGGGAGTTGAGCCAAACAGCTACAGGTTCAGGATCAGAATAGATTTAGCAGGGAGAGGGAAGTAAGATGTGGTCACTTAAAAACATATCCGACAGAGAAAGACGCTTTTTTCTCCCTGCCGTTGTTGGCATGGTATTCGTCTCCGTATTCCTGTTTGTGGACTTTCCCCTTTACAGAAACATTGTAGAATTCAAGAAAAAGACAGGAGAAGAAGAGAAGAGGCTCAAATCCCTGATATCTATGGGACAGGAATATCTATCTGTAAGAAACCAGGTAGATGATATCAAAGAACGGGCATTCAAAGGTGAGGGCGCATCTCTATCCGGGATAGACTCCGACGTAAACAAGGCCGGTCTTAAAAAGAAGCTCTCTTCCTTGAAGCCGACCACAACTCCTGTTACCGATTTATTAAAGAGGACAAAGGTCGAACTCTACTTTGAAAAGGTCTCCATTTCTGAAGCCTCAAGACTTCTAACTACCATAGAAACAGACTGGCATCCTGTTGTCGTTGAAAAGGTTTCTATCAAGGCCACATACGAAAACCCCTCTCTCTTCAATCTCACGCTGCTTGTGAATACGGTAGAAAAGTAATGAATGAAAATGGTTCGGAGTTCTTTAAAATCTGTAATCCACAATCCGCAATCCGCAATCAAAGAGGCATGGCCCTGCTTATGACCATCCTTATAGTTGTTCTTCTCTCCCTTCTCATTATGGATATTAACGAGAGAAGCTACCTCGCCCTTACGAGGGCAAAAAACAGCGTGAACTCCCTGAACGCCTCTTATATAATGAGGTCAGGTGTCAGAGCCATGGGTTTTCTCGAATTAGACGCGAAAGGGAGCGCCGTTGACACTCTTACGGAGGAATGGGCCCAGGAGATAACGCGCTTTCCTGTTGGTGAAGGCACAGTCTCAGTTCATATAGTGGACGAGGCATCAAAGTTTAATATAAACACCCTTGTTACCCCTCAGGGGAAGATAAATGAGAGGTCAGTAGAAAGGTTTGGCAGGCTGTTGAGGCTGGCTGGCCTTGAAGATGGTTTTTCAAGGAGGGTCGCCGAATGGCTTCAGAGAAACAGGGAAGAGATTTCCTATTCGTTCGCTGACATCTCTGAACTCCTTCTTGTCCCTGATTTTACCATTGATACCTTCAAAAAAATCGAGAGGTATATTACCGTATACACCGACCGCAGAAACGAATTTAATATTAATATAAATACCGTCGGCAGAGAGGTTTTAACTGCGCTATCTCCCAGTTTGAATGAAACGCTCGTTGAGGCCGTACTGGAATACAGAAAGGAGCACCCTTTCAAGGTTGAACATGCCGGTGATCTAAATCAGGTGACCGGCTTGAGCGACATAGAACTCCGCACAACCTTTTCTGATGTCCTTGACATAAAGAGCTCTGA
>JAENJC010000224.1 GCA_016844545.1 Deltaproteobacteria bacterium
GCATCTTTGCCTTTACCGTAGACTGTGTAGATATTGCCACAGGATGGACAGAACAAAGGGCTGTGTGGGGTAAAGGAGAAGATGGCGTAATGGTGCAGATAAAGGATATTGAACGCTCTCTCCCTTTCCCTTTGCTGGGCTTCGATTCTGATAACGGCTCTGAGTTCTTAAACTACCACATCCTGAAGCATTTTACTCAAAGGAAAAAACCTGTCCAGTTTACAAGGAGCAGGGCCTATCACAAGGACGACAACTCACACATTGAGCAGAAGAACTGGACTCATGTTAGGCAATGGCTTGGTTATCAAAGGTTTGATAACCCAAAGATAGTGCCTGTAATGAACCAGCTCTACAAAACAGAGTGGAGGCTGTTTCACAACTTCTTCTGTCCTTCTGTGAAGCTGATCGCCAAAGAAAGAATTGCCTCAAAAACCTTAAAGCGTTATGATGAACCGAAAACACCTTATCAGAGGGTTATGGAATCTCTACACGTCTCTGAAAAGACTAAAGCCGCCCTTACAAAGCAACTACAAACTCTTAACCCTTTTGAATTGAGAAGGGCTATAGAGCTTAGGCTTGAAAGGATATTTAAGCTTTGCCATGAATCTAAACCTTGATACTATTGCTTTTGATTAACTCCCGGTAACATTTATCAATGAGTCAACTGGCCTATCCCACTCCCCTACACCATCCAAAATAAACACCAAAATAATCAGAATGTAAAAAATCCTTGCAAACTTTAAACAAAAAAGTTATTCTGCCATAATAATTTGCGCATCTGTCTATCAAGGCTAGTTAAAATAGCCATGCTCAGTTTTATGTCCCCATCGTCTAGAGGCCAAGGACACCGCCCTTTCACGGCGGCGACACGGGTTCGACTCCCGTTGGGGACGCCAATTAAACTGCTTTTTTCAATTTCCTGCCTAAATCATTCCCATCGGCTTTATTTAGTCCCAAATCCTCTGTCGAAACGCCTGATATCTTAACCTGATGCTCTACTCTAATATCTGACCTTTGTTTTTCCAATAGCCTCTGGCTTTTCCCTGTGTTATACTTCCGCCAAAATGATAGATCATTACAAGATAGCAAGACAGCGGATGATTGACAGCCAGCTAACCCCGAGAGGAATAAAGGACAAAAGAGTTCTTGATGCCATGAGAAAGGTGCCGAGGCACCTCTTCGTGGATGAGGCGTTATACAGTCAGGCCTATAGCGATTTTCCCCTCCCTATTGGTGAGGAACAGACCATATCCCAACCATTCATGGTGGCGGTGATGACGGAGGCGCTGGAATTAAAGGGAGATGAAAGAGCGCTTGAGTTGGGTACCGGTTCCGGCTACCAGACCGCAATACTCGCAGAACTATGCCATAAGGTATACAGCATTGAAAGGATATCCCCTCTTGCCAATCGAGCCCGAAAGGTGCTGGACAAACTCGGTTACGGCAACGTGGTGGTAAAGATCGGGGACGGAACACTCGGTTGGAAGGAAGAGGCCCCCTTTGATGCAATCATTGTAACCGCAGGAGCCCCCGATATACCAGAGCCTATCGTAAACCAGCTGAAGGTCGGGGGAAGGCTTCTAATCCCTGTCGGTGGAGAATTCATGCAATCCCTGATCAGGGTGAGGAAGACTGAGACTGGGATAGAAAAGGACGACATGGGAGGGTGCAGGTTCGTTAAACTTATAGGTGAAAATGGCTGGAAGATCGAAAGAGAATGATACGAATATTAAAAACAGGTTGAAGTCAAGGTTAAGGTCGAGGTTAAAATTTTTTTCAACCTTAGCCTCAGCCTTAGCTATCTTATCATCCTGTGGTACTCCTTATGGGATCTATCACAGTGTTGAAAAGGGGCAAACCCTCTACAGCATAGCAAAAGCATATAATGTACCAACTCAAGAGATCGTAAGGATAAACAGATTTAAAGAAAATGTAACTATAGAGGTAGGGGACGCTGTATTCATACCCGGCGCAAGCCGTGAAAAGATGATCGAAGTGACAATTGAATACAAGGAAAGTCTCTCCCCCAGTGCTTCAACGGTCAGCAAACCGCAAACAGCATCCATCGCCCCTCGTTCAAAAGAGACTGCAAAGACTGAAAAGGGAAGGTTCTTATGGCCTGTAAATGGAAAGGTAATATCCGGGTTCGGGATGAGGAACGGTGAAAAACACGCAGGGATAGACATAAAGGCCGAAGAAGGGAAACCAGTAAAGGCCGCCGACTCCGGGAAGGTGATATATAGCGGGAACGGCCTCAACGGGTACGGGAACCTGATTATAATAAAACACGAAGGGACCTTCTTTACTGTATACGCCCATAATAAAAAGAACCTTGCATCCGAAGGAAGCCTGGTGGAAAAGGGCGAAGAGATTGCGCAAGTTGGGGACTCAGGAAGGGCAACGACCCCCCATCTCCATTTCGAAATAAGAAAAAATAAGGTGACGATGGACCCAATTTTATACTTGCCATAGCAATTACTCTGATATATAGTTTTTTTCTGCAATAACTCCCCCCTTCCCCCTCTTAAGTTAAGAGGGGGTGCCGATAGGCGGGGGCGTTATGGAGAGGAGAAGGGAATTAAAATAAACGGAGGGTAAATGGAAGAACTTAAAAACATTATCAGAGATGTCCCGGATTTTCCGAAAAAGGGGATACTTTTTAAGGATATAACTACTCTCCTTGCTGATGCAAAGTCATTTCAGACCGCTGTAGATCTCCTCGGCCACCGCTATATTGACCAGGATATAGACCTTGTCCTTGGCATAGAGGCGCGTGGATTTATCGTAGGGTCAGCCCTGGCGTACAAGCTGGGAAAG
>JAENJC010000225.1 GCA_016844545.1 Deltaproteobacteria bacterium
CGATATCTATGACGCATTGAGGAGTCAGAGGCCATATAAGCCCGCCTTTAGTCATGAAAAGGCTTTTAAGATAATAACGGAGGGGGACGGAAGGACCATTCAGTATCATTTCTGCCCGATGGTGTTAAAGGCGTTTAATGAGAATGCCGCTGCATTTGAAGAGATATTTGAACAAAATAAGGAGCGATAAATATTTAAAAAAAAACTTACAATGTCGCTGACTGTTGCAGATAATTAAAGCCACAGAGTCTGTTGAGCCTCTTGCAAAAGTCTTTTTTATCATGTCATTCCGGCAGGATTTTAGCCGGAATACAGTAAAAAGCTCTTATGGATTCCCGATAAAAAACTTCTGGAATGACAAATGAGGAGATTTGCAAGAGGTTCTGTTGCAATCATTAGGAGCGGGACATATTAAAAAAAGCGGCAGCGTACTTTGCGAAAGAGTCGCAGCGAGGTGCGCGATGATAAAGAGACTGCGGCTCAACTATCCGATACCTCCCCTTTGCCGGGTGCTTATTACCTCGGCAACTAAATACTTGAATTAATCCTAATTCTGTAAGGAGGAGGAAACCGGTATTTTTTTGCGACCTGTAGTGGCATTGCAGCCAATCATTTATTTATACAGGAACCTTTCAATCGTTCCCTTCTTAGGTGCAGGAACAAAACTTACCGCATCGTCTTATTACTGGCAAGATAAAGAGTATAAGAGAAACGGCGTATTTCAGCCCGGTCAGATAGGCGAAGGCAATGGGACGCAACTGAAAGTAACCGGACTTGAAACACATATGGGTTTTGATATCGGCATTATTACCAGCAGTGAAAAGAAACATGAACTTACTATAGGTGGTGCCATAAGTAAATTGTTTGGCAGTGAGAGTGCAGATTTCACTGAAGTTCATGTCTTGTACTCCATACCATATTTTTAGGGCCATGCTAATAATATGGAACTCAAACTTTCTTGATTCCTAAAAAAACCCCGATCTCCTTAATCACCATCGAAGCCTCTCCCTTTACCACCCTGCATTCAGGCAGGGACTTGAGAAAGGTCTTCCCGTAGCTCTTTGTGGCTGCCCTTACATCCAGGACAAGGACAACTCCGCTGTCTTTCCTGCTCCTGATAAGCCTCCCGAACCCCTGCCTGAACTTTATCACGGCCATTGGAAGGGAATACTCCCGGAATGCGTTGCCTCCGTTCCTCTCTATCTCATCCTGCCTTGCCGATGCCACCGGGTCATCTGGGACTGCGAAGGGGAGCCTAGCCAAAATCACCTGCCGGAGCGCCTCCCCCGGCACATCCACCCCTTCCCAGAAAGACTCGGTCCCGAAGAGGACAGAGGTCTTGTCGCTGTTAAATCTCTCAAGGAGCTCATGCCTTGGGGCATTTCCCTGTTTCATGATGCTATATCCCATTCCCTGGACTGCGTCCCTGGAACCTTCAAACACCTTGTTCATTAGAGAGTACGAGGTAAAGAGCACAAGGGTGCTTCCGCCGGAGGCCTTGATCGCATCGGGGACAACCCTTGACAGGATGCCTGGGAACCTTTTGTCAGTGGGCTCAGGAAGGTCTGTAGCAAGGCCAAGGACTGCCTGTTCCTTGAAGTTGAAGGGGGAAGGGAGCAGGGATTCGATCAAACGTTCCTTCGGAACCCGATCAAGGCCGATCCGCCCCTCCAGGAAGTCAAACCTTTCCTTTACGCTGAGTGTTGCAGATGTCATGACTACAGTTCTGAAGTTCTTGTAAAGTGTCTCGTTTAATGTGATCCCCACATTCAACGGAGAGAGATGAAGCGTGATCCTTGAAGGCCTGTTGTCTTTCGACTCCATAATCTCCACCCAACGGACTGCGTCATTGCTCACACCAAACAGGATATTCTCCATAGAGATAGAAATGGCGTCTAACCTCTCGGCCATGGCCTTCACCTCTATCATCTGCGGAAGAAGCTCCTTTTCCGCCTCCTCGTTCCCCTTGACCCCCTGCACGAGGTCTCTGTTAAGGTTTTTCAGCCCCTTTACAAGAAACTTTATCTTGTTGGCGCAGGTCCTTACCTCCTCCGAGGCCTCGTCCCATCCTGCCCTGCCCCTTATCACTTCATCAATCCTTATCCTTAGCTCCGGTTCAGGTACCTCTTTGATGGACGCAAAGAAATAATAAACGGTATCTAAAGCGGACAAGACCGACTGGGTGCAATCTTCAAGGAACATTGAAAGTTCGCCATTAATAGCTGTCACGATATTGTCCATAGGGTATTCGAGCCTTGAGACCTTTGCCGCAATGAAGGGAAGAAGTCCTTTCTTCCTGTCCTTCCTGTGCCTTAGCCTTCCCAGCTGTTTAAGCACCCCTCCCCTGCTCACCCTGTCCCCGAAGTAGCTTGTTGCCACATCCTCCATATTATGCGCCTCGTCAATGATGACCCTGCCGTAAGGCGGCAATACGGCCGTTTCAGAATAATCGGCCTTTGCCGCCCTGATTGCAAGGTCTGAGAATAGTAGGTGGTGGTTGGCGACAATGATGTCTGCTGATGCCACCTCCCTGCGGGCCTTGTTGAAGAAACAGTCAGAGAAGAGGTCGCACCTGAGCCTGAGACATGTATCCGCCTCGGACGCAAACTCCTCCCATATCTCATGCTTCGGCGCAAAGCTAAGGTCGGAAAGGCTCCCGTCCCTGGTTTTCTCAAGCCAGTCAAGGATAGAGTTCCTCTCGTTGGTCCAGCTCCCCTCAAATAGGTCCGGCTCCCTCACCATCTCCTTGGCCTTCCTGAGACATGCGTAATTACCCCTACCCTTCACAAGGACCGCCTTGAAGTCAAT
>JAENJC010000226.1 GCA_016844545.1 Deltaproteobacteria bacterium
TGGATGGATGAGCTGAAAAAATCGGCGCTTATAGAGGTAAAACTGTAAGACCTAAATTATGCAATAGGACGCGGATCAAAGCGGATAAACGCAGATAAATAGATAGATACATGAAATATAGGTATCATTCAAAAGGTGAGTATTTGTGTTTGTTTGAGTCTTTGGATTATCAGTGCAAATCTGTGTAAATCTGCGTCCAAATATTTTTTGAGGTAAGATTTTAAGAACTGTTGTCTATGTCAAAACCAATTATTGCCATAACCATGGGAGATCCGGCTGGAATAGGGCCGGAGGTTATCCTGAAGGCGCTGGGCCAGGATGAAGTGAGGGAGTCTGCGAGGTTCCTGATCTTCGGC
Organism: Deltaproteobacteria bacterium; assembly: GCA_016844545.1. Lineage (GTDB taxonomy): Bacteria > Desulfobacterota > JAENJC01 > JAENJC01 > JAENJC01 > JAENJC01. The sequence continues at coordinate 357 of JAENJC010000226.1, forward strand.
GATGCCAATATACTTCATAGAGAGGCTAACAACCTTGATTTCAAGATACCTCTCGTCCCTATCCCAGAGGTCAGCCAGGCCGAGTTTCCGGCAAATGTATTAGAGATAATTAATCTCACTATACTAAATCCATCCCTTGAACATGGCAGGCCTATGGCTGCATCAGGCGATGCGTCATTCAGATATATAAAGGCCGATGCAGTGGTCACAGCCCCTATAAGCAAAGAGGCGTTGAAGCTGGCCGGGCATGGGTATCCAGGGCATACCGAGATACTGGCTGAGCTCTGCAAGACCGATGACTATGCCATGATGCTGGCCGGGCCGCACCTGCGGGTTGTCCTGTGCACTATCCATGTCCCTTATACCAAGGTCCCGCTTCTGCTCTCTAAGGAGCTGGTATTCAAGACCATAAGGATAACCCACGAGTCGTTATCCAGATACCTTGGGAGGAAGCCGAGGATCGCTGTGGCATCCCTAAACCCTCATGCTGGCGAAGGGGGTATGTTCGGTGACGAGGAGGCAAGATTTATCAAGCCTGCCGTAGACGAGGCTTATTCAAAAGGGATTGACGCATCAGGTCCTTACCCTCCTGATACTTTGTTTTACAGGGCATCCAAGGGAAAATATGACGCCGTTGTCTGTATGTACCACGACCAGGGGTTGATACCGTTAAAGCTCCTTGATTTTGAGAAGGGCGTTAACGTCACGCTGGGGCTTCCAATAATCAGGACGTCTGTAGATCACGGCACCGCCTTTGATATAGCAGGGAAGGGGATTGCAGACTCATCCAGCATGGTAGAGGCAGTAAGGATGGCGGTAGAGATGGCAGATAGAGCTGTGAGATGTAACACCAATTCGCATTCAAATAAAGACTTTTGAATGCTCAGGTATAACACCAAGTACGCTTTCATTGGGCTTAATAGTAGATGTTTGAAAGCTACTTGGTATAAATAGTAGTTGTATCAACTGCGTATTTTTGATAAATTTTAAACTATGGTAAGTTTTGAAGAACTCTCTGAAAGAAAGAAGGAAGTCTTAAAGGCGGTCATCTCAGACTACATATTCACTGCCGAGCCTGTCAGTTCCAATGCCATAACAGATAGATACCTGAGGGACCTTAGCTCTGCCACTATCAGAAATGTAATGGCGGATTTAGAGGAGATGGGATTTCTTTCTCAGCCCCACATATCTGCCGGAAGGGTCCCGACTGACAAGGCCTTCAGGATTTATGTCGACCATCTCATGGAGCTTAAATCTCTTCCAAGACAGGACAGGGAAGAGATCAGAAGGGTTTGCAACTCTCCTGGGCAGGAGGTTTCCGACCTCATAAAGGACGCCTCCAGGCTCCTCTCCACCATATCTCATCACACAGGCCTTGGCTTGGCCCCTAAACACGCAGATACGACCCTGAAGCACATAGAGTTCGTGCGGCTAAGGGGGAACCAGGCGCTGGTTGTCCTGGTATCTCAGTCCGGGGTAGTTCAGAATAAGCTGATAGGGTTAGATGGGGAGCTGAAGCAGGCTGAGCTGGACAGGATGTCTTCGTATCTGAACGAACTCTTTTCCGGCCTGACAATGACTGCGATGAAGGAACGGCTTATAGAAGAGATGAGGAAGGAGAAGAACCTATATGACCGTTTGTTGCAAAAGGCGCTGAGGCTTGGGGAAGAGGTCTTCGGAACAGCCGGTTCGGAAGCAAAAGAGGTATTTATAGAAGGTAGGTCAAGTTTTTTTGAGTACCCGGAATTCCTTGATGTAGAGAGGATGAAGGAGATATTCAGGGCATTTGAAGAGAAGAGCAGGATTGTCGGTCTTTTGGACAAGAGTATGAAGGCAGGAGGTATCCATATATTTATCGGTTGTGAGACCGGCTCATCGGAATTCAACGGTTGCAGTCTTATTGCGGCGACTTATGGAAATGAAGGAAATATATTAGGCTCCCTCGGTGTGATAGGTCCCATGAGGATGGATTATTCCAGGATTATCCCGCTGGTGGACTACACTGCAAAGCTGGTGGGAAAGATGCTTAAGGAGGGTTGATGATGGAAGATGATAAGAATGAAAAGGCAGAGGGCGGCACAGAACAGGTAGAGGAAAAAGCGGCAGGCCCTGAGGCCGAGATCGATAAGATCAAAAAGCAGCTTGCTGTTAAAGAGGCAGAGGCAAAGGAGAACCACGAAAGGTTCCTTCGAGCCTGTGCGGACCTGGAGAATTTGAAGAAGAGGGCTTTAAGGGAAAAGGAGGAGTTTGTCAGGTTTGCCCAGGAGGGGATGATTCGGGAACTCCTGCCGACCCTTGATAATCTGGAAAGGGCGGTGGAGCATTCAAAGGCCACCCTTGATTTCAGCGGTCTTGTGGAGGGCGTGGATCTGACTGTGAAGCAGTTCCTCCAGTGCCTTGACAAGTTTGGCGTAAAACCGGTTAAGGCCGCTGGAGAGAGGTTCGACCCAAACATACATGAGGCCATTATGCAGGTGGATGAGGGAGACTACGATACTGACACCGTTGTTTGCGAGCACCAGAAGGGTTATCTTCTTAATGAGAGGCTGCTGAGGCCATGCTTAGTTACTGTCGCAAAGGGCCGAAAGAAGCTGGAAGAGTAATGCCGTAAAAGATAAACCTACAGTCTCTATGTTTTATTCTAAAGGAGTTTATATTGGCGAAGAGAGATTACTATGAAGTACTCGGTGTGCATAAGAATGCCAGTGACGCCGAGATAAAGAAGGCTTACAGAAGGCTTGCCCTCCAATACCACCCCGACAAGAACCCCGGGAATAAAGAGTCAGAGGAAAAGTTTAAGGAACTGGCTGAGGCCTACGAAATCATTTCAGACCCTGAAAAGAGGGCCAGGTATGACCAGTTCGGCCATGCAGGGGAGAATTTAGGAGGCTTCAGGCCAGAAGAGGGATTTGGCGG
>JAENJC010000227.1 GCA_016844545.1 Deltaproteobacteria bacterium
GTATCTTTTACCCCGCATCTGCTGCCGTTAAACAGGGGTATTCTGAGTACGGTTTATGCCTCTGTCAAAAAGGATATGGATGAGGATTCCATAATCGGACTCTACAATAAGTTTTACGGAAAAGAGCGTTTTGTAAGGGTCTATCAAAAGGGTTCGTTCCCGAACATCAACAACGTCCGCGGCTCAAATTTCTGCGATATAGGGATCAGGCTGGACAAAAGAACCGGAAGGGTTGTTATAATATCGGCCATAGACAACCTTGTAAAGGGTGCATCAGGACAGGCTGTACAGAACATGAACATCATGTATGGATTCCCTGAAGATACGGCGCTTAAGGGACTTCCATTCTTTCCTTAAGGACACAGAGATAATTTGCCCATTTATTTGCCCATTTATTCTTGACAACCTTTCTGTAAATTGTATACAGTATACGCACAATACGGCAACCGCAAAGGAGTTATAGATGCTTAAAGGAAAGGCATGGAAGTTTGGAGACAATATAAGCACTGACCATATAGCCCCAGGCAGACTGTTTCACCTCAGGTCAAACCTGCCGGAGCTGGCTAAACACGTCCTTGAGGATGCGCGCCCTGAATTTGCAGGCTCCATGCAAAAAGGGGACTTCGTTGTCGGAGGCAAGAACTTCGGCCTCGGCTCTTCGAGGGAACATGCCCCTACCATCATCAAGATGGCCGGTGTGAGCGCAGTGCTGGGCAAGTCCTTCGCAAGGATCTTCTTCAGGAATGCGATAAATGTCGGGCTTCCTGTTATTGTCTGCGATACTGACCAGATCAGCGAAGGTGACGAACTGGAGGTAAGCCTGGATAACGGGACTGTCCTGAACAAGACAAAAGGGATAGAACTAACCTTTCCGCCACTTCCGGCTGTCATGACAAAGATATTAGGTGAAGGCGGCCTGGTTGCCCATATACAGAAACACGGGGATTTTGAATTAGACTAAAAACGCAGCGGTCAGGGGTCAGTTTAAACCGGCTACTGACTACCGGCCACTGATCACAGTTCTTTGGAGGGTTGATGTTCAAGAGTCTGGAAATGCCTAAGACTGGCTCAACAATACAATTTAAAGATGGGAAGTTGGTTGTCCCTGATGATCCGATCATCCCTTTCATAGAAGGTGATGGGACCGGCCCTGATATATGGAAGGCATCTGTCTACGTCTTTGACAAGGCAGTTGAAAAGGCTTATAAGGGTAAACGGAAGATTAACTGGTTTGAGGTCTACGCAGGCGAGAAGGCTTTCAATAAGTTTAACGACTGGCTCCCTCAGGACACAATCGATGCGCTGAAGCAGTTCAGGGTATCCATAAAAGGCCCTCTTACAACACCTGTAGGCGGTGGGATAAGGTCCCTCAATGTCACACTCAGGCAGGTACTGGATCTATACCAGTGCGTAAGGCCTGTCCGTTACTTCACAAACGTTCCTTCCCCTGTTAAAGAGCCGGAGAAGGTGGATATGGTCATCTTCAGGGAGAACACAGAGGACGTCTATTCGGGGATTGAATGGAAGGAAGGCTCCTCTGAGGCCAAAAAGCTTATAGAGTTTATTGAAAAAGAGCTTGGGAAAAAGGTCAGGCCGGATTCCGGGATTGGGATAAAGCCTATAAGCAGGTTTGGAACAAAACGTCTGGTCAGGGCCGCTATCAAATATGCCATTGATAAGAAGAGAAGAAGCGTTACCCTTGTCCACAAGGGGAACATCATGAAGTTTACAGAGGGCGCTTTCAGGGACTGGGGTTACGAGCTGGCAAAGGAGGAGTTCCCGAAGCAGACAATCTCGTGGGATGACTGCCAGAAGGAGTTTGGCGGGAAGGTCCCGGAGGGAAGGATATTGATTAAGGACGCCATTGCGGACAATATGTTCCAGCAGGCCCTTTTAAGGCCTGATGAATATGACATCCTGGCAACCCCCAATCTGAACGGTGATTATATTTCCGATGCGCTGGCTGCCCAGGTTGGAGGGCTTGGAATTGCGCCTGGAGCTAACATAGGCGATGGGTATGCGGTATTTGAGGCGACCCACGGGACAGCACCGAAGTATGCAGGACAGGACAAGGTAAACCCGGGCTCAGTTATCCTTTCAGGCGTCATGATGCTGGAGTATATGGGATGGAACGAGGCAGCTGATCTCATCGTAGCGGGGTTGGAAAAGACCTTTAACAAAAAGACCGTGACCTACGACATGGAGAGGCAGCTCCCTGGGGCCAAGCTCCTCAAGTGCTCAGAGTTTGGAAAGGCAGTAGTAGAGAATATGTAGAGCTCAGGGAGATCGGTTTCGACCGTTCATGGTGAGCCTGTCGAACCATATAAACTTTATTTTTTGGGAGATAAAATATGCGCAGAAACAAGATTTCAATCATCGGTGCCGGCAACGTAGNNCTCACTGGGCGGCATCAAAGGAGCTTGGAGACATAGTGCTGCTTGATGTAGCAGAAGGTGTCCCACAGGGAAAGGGGCTGGATCTTCTGGAGGCAGCTCCGATTGAGGGTTTCAACTGTCGTATCACAGGAACCAATTCCTACAAGGACACGGCAGACTCCGATGTTGTCATTATAACGGCTGGGCTTGCCAGGAAACCTGGGATGAGCAGGGACGACCTCCTCCTTAAGAATGCTGAGATAATAAAAGAGGTATCGAAGCAGGTAGCAAAGCATTCACTAAAGGCATTTATCATTATGGTTTCCAACCCTCTGGATGCCATGGCGCATGTGGCGATGAAGGCCACAGGGTTTCCAAAAAACAGGATAATAGGGATGGCAGGCGTCCTTGATGCTGCAAGGTTTCGGACATTTGTGGCAATGGAGCTGAATGTCTCTGTTGAGGATGTCCATGCTATAGTCCTTGGAGGTCACGGAGACACCATGGTGCCTGTGGCGAGATTCTGCAACGTTTCCGGTATCCCATTGACTACGCTGCTTTCCAAGAAAAAGATAGATGCGATAGTGGAAAGGACAAGGAACGCAGGAGCTGAGATAGTAAACCTCCTCAAGACGGGCAGCGCGTATTACTCCCCAGCCTCATCTGCAGTTCAGATGGCAGAGGCGATCCTAAAGGACAAGAAGAGGGTTCTCCCGTGTGCCGCATATCTCGATGGAGAGTATGGCATAAAGGGCCTGTTTATAGGCGTTCCTGTGAAGCTTGGCGCCGGTGGAATAGAGGAAATATTCGAGCTTGAGCTCACTCCCCACGAGATGGAGGAGCTTAAAAAGTCTGCAAAGGCCGTCAAAGGCCTTATGAACGTCTTAAAGATATAAAATCACGAGAGAACCTCCTTTGGTATCGGGACAGAGATGCGCCAAATTCATATAAATGAAATAGTCGAAAAGGTCAGAGCGCTCTCCATAGACATCAATATCAACCTTGGTAAGGACGTAGCCGACGCCCTTGAGAAGGCTTATGATATCGAGGAATCCCCTGCCGGTAAACAGACCCTCTCATACCTCCTCGAAAATATTAGGATTGCCAGGGAAGAGTCTGTCCCTATATGCCAGGATACTGGCCTGGCTGTGTTATTTGTTGAGATTGGCCAGGATGTTCATATTGTCGGCGGTGACCTGAAGGATGCCATAAATGAAGGAGTCAGACAGGGGTACCGTGAGGGGTATCTCAGGAAGTCGGTTCTTGACGACCCGATCCTGAGAAGGAATACCGGAGACAACACCCCTGCCGTAATACATTTCGATATTATCTCAGGCAATAAGTTAAAGATAAAGATGGCTGCCAAGGGTGGAGGGAGCGAGAACTCCTCTGCAATGAAGATGATGAAGCCCTCTGACGGAGTTGAAGGGATAAAGGAGTTTGTCCTTGATACAGTAACAAGCGCATGGGCAAACCCCTGCCCCCCTATTATAGTAGGAATAGGTATAGGCGGTGACTTCGAGATGGCTCCCACACTGGCCAAAAAGGCCCTGTTCAGACACCTTGGAGATCATAATCCTGCCCCTCATATTGCAGACCTTGAAATGAATATCCTTAAAGAAGTGAACGGGCTTAGAATAGGACCGGAAGGGTTTGGAGGAACAGTTACCGCCCTTGCCGTTCACATAGAAACCGCACCGTGCCACATAGCATCCCTACCTGTTGCAGTGAACATAGACTGTCATGTATCAAGGCACAGGGAAGTAATGCTATAGTGCTATCCCTTATTTGTCCCCAAAATCGACAAAATAGTTGACATCCCTGCAAAATTATCAATAATAAAACATGGCACCGAAAAAGAGACTTGCGGAAACCCTTGTTGAAGAAGGGATAATTACAGAAGCCCAGCTTCAAAGCGCCCTTCAGAGGCAACTCATCATGGGCGGAAAGATAGGGACAAACCTGGTTGAGCTTAGGTATATATCAGAGAAACAGCTCGATGACGTTCTGAGCGAGATATACAGAATCCCTTATGCAAGCCCTGATCTATTCCCGAATATTCCCCTTGATGTCATCAGTTCTATCCCAAAGGAAATAGCAAAAAAAAGAGCAAAGAAACCTTACCATAGCCATACAAAATCCTAATGACATAAGGATTATAGATGAGCTTAGTTTCATGACAGGGTGCAGGATCACAACCATTGTTGCCTCCGAGATTAGAATTGCCTATGGCTTGGAAAAGTACTATGACCATCCCCGCAACATTAGGTATATCGAGATAAAGCGTCCAAGGGAAAAGGAGTTCGTTGTAGCAGAGAATCTAATCCTCGCAGAACACACTCTCACTCCATTGCATGATATCGATAAAGAAGTGAACCCAGCTGATAGTTCGGAGTGGCTCAGTGGGGACAGCGATGAAGAACCTGCTTACCTTGCTGATTATCAAAAACCAAAAGAGCATCCGGCTGTAGATATACAGGTTGGTGAAGCTGCTTCTAAACCAATAACCTTTCAGGATATGGTAAATAAGCTGATAAACATTGACACGAGGGATAATGCAATAAAGGTGATTCTTGATTATATATCTCAATATGTTGAGAATATTATATTTCTGGTTACATCCGATTCTGAGGCAAAGGCGTGGAATGCTAAATGCAAAGGGATCGAGTACGGCAGTATCTCAGATTTAAAAATAAGCTTTGGCGGTCCATCCGCATTCCTAACGGTAAAAAACAGTGAACAGCCATATTACGGCGAGATAACGAGTTTTCAATTCGATGAAGATTTCTTGAGCAAGATAGGCAGGAAAAGGCCTCTCACGGTCTACCTTGTCCCGATCATGGTGAAGACAAAGATGGTTTCAATCCTTTATATCGATAATGGCAATAAAGCCATCCCATCGGAGAGGATAGCGGAGATAAATTCCATGATAGAAAAGCTCTCTATCGTCTTTGAGATACTTGTGCTAAAGAAAAAGGCCGAGGCAAAAAAGTGAAGACTACAGCTCCTTAGACGGAGCCTCCTCAAAATATGTAACTGTCCCGGTGTGGTCTGGACAGAAGCAGTATCCTCCGGGTATCGGCCACTCAATGCAAGAACACTGGTTCTCAAGCCTTGGATCGTAGCTTATATAACACCAGGAAGGCTTCAAGGTCGCGCCCATACCAAGCCCTCCCACTACCCTTTGAAAAGAGACGACACTCTCGCCTTTCTTATGCCTCCATGAATATGCGTCAACTGCAAGGGACAGGAGAGCCAGGATGGTCACCGCCCCGATAAAGATGAGGTAAAAATCGCTTCGTTTAGACATTGCTCAACCTAAAAAAAATTAATGCTCGTGCCCTTCGGCCTTGAACATCTCCTCAGCTGTCACAACCTTTCCGCCGTGCTCCTTCTGAAGCTTCTCGGCATCCTCCTTCTTGGAGAAGGCCACAACGCTTTTCCCACCCATGACCGGCTTGATATCACTCCCTTTAACGTAGAAGGCCTTGTGGGCATCGATCAGGCTACCAGTGCCGTAATCAACAGCCTCCATGGTCATGATGTCCTTCTTGATGTTCTCTGTAAGGATGACAGCGCAACCTTCGTTGCATGCCTTTTGCTTCTTCCCATCCTTTGTCGTTATGACAAAGTGCTGCCTCTTAGCCTCATCCACTTTCATCCCGCAGAGAGAGCACTTCTCTTCGGCAAAGGCAATCCCGGCAAAAATGGTTAATGCAAAGATAGATAACAGTAACTTTTTCATTTCATCCTCCTATCTTAAAAGTTCAGCTAAAGAACTTTCTCTGCCGCTACCTGCTACAACAGCGGGGTTACAAGCCTTTCCACATCCTCCCTTGTCATATCTCCCATCACCTTTTCCCTTATTTTGCCGTCCTTGTCAATGATAAAGGTGGTAGGAAGGCCCACGACCCCGTATATCTTGGCCACTGTCGCATCCTTATCCATTGGCGTAGGAAAAGAGATTTTATATTCTTTTACAAAGGCAGAGACCGCCTCTTCGCCCTGTTTTACGTTTACCCCGAGGACACGAAATTCCTTATCCTTAAGGTTCCTGTAAACCCCGTCTATCCTCGGCATCTCCTCCTTGCAGTTGGGACACCAGTCCGCCCAGAAGCGGATTAGTACAACACTTCCTTTATTCCCGGCAAGGCTGTAAACCTTCCCTGTCTGGTCAGGAAGGGAAAAATCCCTGGCCGGTTCCCCTATCTTAACACCCTCTATCTTCTTACCGCTACAACCGACCAGTAAAACTGAAAACAATATAACAGCAAAGCTAAAGTAGAAACATGGCTTTAGCCATGTTAACAGGTCTAAAGACCTGTTTCTACAGAGAACAAATCTTTTTGACTGCGTCAATGACAAAATCCACCTCTTCGCTGATATTAAAGTAACCTGGAGAAAGCCTTACAGTTCCCTGTGGGAAGGTCCCTATCGTCCTATGGGCGTCAGGGGCGCAGTGGAGGCCTACTCTGGCCATAACGCCAAATGATGAATCGAGGGCGAACCCGACATCCGACGGGTCTTTCCCTTTGATATTGAATGAAACCACAGCCATCTGCCTGCCGGAGCTCCCGGGGCCGTAAACCGTGACCCCTTTTATCTCCACAAGACCTTTCATAAGCCTGTCTGTGAGGTTGACCTCATGGCTCCTTATTTTATCAATCCCTTCCCTCAAGACAAACTCAACACCTTCCCCAAGCCCACCTATGCCTGGGGTGTTCATAGTCCCAGCCTCAAATCTCTCCGGGAGGGTATCGGGCATTGTGTCCATCTCGGAGTT
>JAENJC010000228.1 GCA_016844545.1 Deltaproteobacteria bacterium
AGCGAATACCTTTTTGATGTCTCAGAGACAAAGGGGAGCGCAGGTTCTGCAACACTGGTGCTTCAGGCCATACTCCCGCCTTTGGGCATGGCTAAAGCCGGGTCGAGGCTAACTGTCATGGGCGGCACTCATGTGGAGTGGAGCCCGACTTTTCACTACATGAGGGATGTACTCCTTCCCCTCCTGGCCAAAATCGGGGTAAGGAGCATTCTTGATATTGAAAAGTGGGGGTGGTACCCAATTGGCGGCGGCAAGGTCTCTTTGTCTGTTGAACCTGTGAAGAAGCTGTCGCCAATCAACATAAGGGAAAGGGGGCGGCTCAAAAACCTTTCAGGGATATCTGCGGTATCAAACCTCCCCATCTCCATAGCAGAGAGGCAGAGGGATCATGGGAACTGGCTGCTGAAGGGGGCTGGACTTAGCGCCAATATGGAGATCGTGGATCCCCCCCCCACCGGAAAAGGGTCATTTTTCTTCATTCTGGCAGAGTTTGAAAATATCAAAGTAGGGTTCTCTGCCTTGGGAGCCAGGGGAAAAAGGGCAGAGGGAGTTGCAGAAGAGGCGGTCAGGCAGTTTCTGGAGTTCTCAAGCTCCGAAGGAGCCCTTGACCCGCACCTGGCAGACCAGATCATCCCTTACCTGTCAATATGCGATGCCCCTTCCACCTTTACAACATCAAGGGTCACGAGGCATTTATTGACCAATGCATGGGTGACAGAGATGTTCCTGCCGGTTGAGATAAATATAAATGGAAGAGAAGGTGAGTTCGGAGAGGTAATAATAAAAAGGGCCGACAACAGATTGTTGCCGACCCAGCGCTAAACACCAACAACTATTCACTAACAACTGCCTTACTGAACCCTCTTAATTGACTTTATAACCACTGACTCCTCAGGAACGTCCTGAAATCCCATCTTGTTCCCGGTCTTAACAGACTTTATCTTGTCCACAACTTCCATTCCCTCTATAACCTTGCCGAATACGGCATAACCAAACCCCTGAGGTGAGTTGTCCCTGTAGTCAAGGAAGTCGTTGTCAACAACGTTTATAAAGAACTGGGATGATGCGCTGTCAACTACCATAGTCCTTGCCATTGCAAGAGTCCCTCTCTTGTTTCTTAACCCGTTCCCTGCCTCGTTCTTTATCTGGGCCTTTGCAGGCTTCTGCTGCATATCGGCAGTAAACCCCCCACCCTGGATCATGAAGTTGCTGATGACCCTGTGGAATATGGTCCCATCATAGAACTTATCATCCACATAAGAAAGGAAGTTCTTCACGCTGATAGGGGCCTTGGTCTGGTCCAGCTCTATCTTGACATTCCCAAGAGAAGTCTCCATAACTACCACCGGGTTCTTCTTCGCCGCCTCTGAATCTGCCGGAAATGCTGCAACCATCACAGCTGCTATAAAGATAAAACCAATGACTGTTAACTGCATAACTACCTCCTGTTTAAAGTTTTACACCTATTGCCCATTGCCTGCTTTATTTCGTTTTATACTTGATCGTCAGAAAATAGACAACAAGTCCCGCAAAAAAGATATAACGGTAAAACCCCTGTTCCAGGTTGTAAGAGGCAAGACCGCTTACAATAGCCACAGCAAAGGCCACCCAGTTCACACCCTTTACAATCCTTGCGGGGGCTTTTTGTATAAAAACGCCTATGCCAAAGACTGCTGCAAAAACCGCAACAGCTACTGCAACAATATAAACTACCCCTTTTTCTTCCATAAGGAGGGCATTTTAGTTTAAACGTAAGGTTGCGTCAAGGAGATTGTGACCTGAGTGTGACCTGAGATTGCCGTAATACCAATTCGCATTCAAATAATAAACTTTGAATGCCCGTGTATAATACCAAGTAAGCTTTCATTAATGGCAATAATTAAATGTATGAAAGCAACTTGGTATAAAAAATCGTTTGTGATAAAGTCTGAGGAATCTTATGACAATTATAGAAACAGTTGAGGTCGCATTTGATGCCCTTTCGGCAAACAAGCTTCGTTCAGCTCTGACAATGCTGGGAGTGGTGATAGGCGTGGCATCTGTCATACTGCTGGTATCCATCGGAGAAGGGGCCAGGAACTATATATCTGAACAGTTTGCTGGCCTTGGAACTAACCTCCTCATAATACAACCTGGGAAGGTGGAGACAAAGGGGATGCTTCCCCCTGTGAGCACCACAAAAAAGCTTACATATGCCGATGCAGAGGTGCTGAAGAAAAGGGGTTACCCGATCAAACTCGTAGCCCCTTTGGTGATCGGCACTGGAACGGTAAAATACCAGAACCGCCACAGGGATATCCCTATCATCGGCGTCACCCCCGAATTTCAGGAGGCCCGGAACCTCCGGGTTGAGGTGGGTTCCTTTATAACCGACGTGGATGTGAAGGGGGAAAGGAATATCTGTGTCCTGGGAAGGAAGGTAGCATCCGAGCTATTTGGGACTTCAAACCCCCTGGGAAAGATGATTTCGATCAATGAGGCCAGATACAGGGTTGTCGGTCTGATGGAAAAGAAAGGGGTATCTCTTGGCACAGATATAGACGACATCGTTTTTATTCCTCTAAAAAGCGCCCAGACTCTTTTCAATACGGACAGGTTGTTTGAGATAATAGTCAGCATTGCTGAATCGGAGGAGATTGAGAGAGGGATAAATATAACCACTCAGGTACTGAAGAAGAGGCATGATGGGAAAGAGGACTTCACCATAACAAGCCAGGCTGCCATGCTCTCCACCTTCCAGACCATACTTACATCCATGACCTTTGTCGGGGATATCTCTGGTAGTGGGAGGCATAGGGATAATGAACATCATGCTGGTATCCATAAAGGAGAGGACCAGGGAGATAGGGATAAGAAAAGCCGTTGGGGCAACGAGGACGGATATACTGTCTCAGTTTCTGGTCGAGGCCGTGGCCCTGTCCTGCCTCGGCGGAGTAATCGGGATAGTCATAGGGGGAGGTATTTCCGTCATTATGACAACCATATTCCCGGCCCTCCCGACATCTGTTTCCCTTTGGTCGGCCTCTCTCG
>JAENJC010000229.1 GCA_016844545.1 Deltaproteobacteria bacterium
AGATGAACCGGAGGTACAGGGATAATACGGATATGTTTGAAAAATTAAAATCAATTGGAAACATGCTCAAAACCGAATTAAAGGTATACCGGCTTGTGATGAAGGACAGCCGCACTCCTTTTGTCGCCAAGGTTTTGCTCGGAACTGCGATAGGTTATGCCCTTTCTCCGATTGACATTATCCCCGATTTCATACCCATAATTGGTCTCCTTGATGACATAATCATTGTCCCCGGCCTGGCTTTTATGGCGCTGAAGTTGATTCCAAGGGAGCTGGTTGAGGAACACAGGTTAGCGATACAAAATTACCAGGAAACATCGTAAACTGTATTCATCGTTTACCTTTTTTATTACCCATAATCCAAGTTTGAAATCTTTATATGGATACAATCACAATTTTATTTATAGCTGTTGGCTTATCAATGGACGCCTTTGCCGTGTCCATAACCAGTGGATTGGCCATCAGCCAGCTTAAGATTAAACATGCCTTGAGGATCGCTATTTTTTTTGGATCGTTTCAGGCGGTCATGCCAATTGTAGGCTGGCTGGCTGGTATTGGCCTTAGGTAATAGGTATTAAAATGATTTTCGAGTCGTCGAAGATGAAGGAGGATAAGACCTTAGATCCGCTTAATGTTTATACATTACTGATACTATCTGTTGCAACGAGTATTGATGCCCTTGCGGTCGGACTGAGTCTGTCGGCTTTAAATGTTGCTATTATAGCACCTGCCGTTTTAATCGGGATAATAACTTTCCTGTTTTCCTTTGCTGGAGTGTATATTGGCAAAAGGGTAGGGCACCTGTTTGAGAGTAAGATCGAATTGGCAGGCGGCCTTATTCTGATCGGCATTGGAATAAAGATACTTACGGAACACCTGGCTTGAAGGTGGAAAGCTAAAAAATCTTGACATTGCAAAGAAAGACTGTAAACTCTTACTTACAATTTAACCTTAACTCATTGAGTAAAGGGGAGTAGTAACCCGCTGATGCGGGTGTGAGGAGTCGTCAATACGGTCGGTAGTACGGCCCGGTTCCTCTGGTTCCTAAATGAACATACGAGACCTTTACCTGGAATTTTCCGGGTAAAGGTCTTTTTTTTTGCACAAAATCAAAAACCAGGAGGTAAAAAATGAACACTCTAAAAACTACATTTCTACTCACTGCCCTTACGCTTCTTCTCTTGTTCTTTGGTAAGGCGCTGGGCGGAAACAGCGGGATGATGTTTGCCCTTGTCATGGCAGGTGTCATGAACTTCGTCAGTTACTGGTTTTCAGACAAGATAGTCCTAAAGATGTATGGGGCAAAGGAGGTAACGGAGGGCGACGCTCCGAGGCTTTATGGGATAACGAGACAACTGGCAATAAAGGCTAACCTTCCCATGCCCAAGGTTTATATCATTCCCGGCATGAGCCCTAACGCCTTTGCCACAGGCAGAAACCCTCAACATGCAGCAGTTGCTGCAACAGAAGGGATTCTTAAGATGCTCAATGACGAGGAGCTGGAAGGTGTCATGGCCCATGAGCTTGCCCATGTAGGGAACAGGGATATACTTATATCATCTATAGTTGCAACAATTGCAGGCGCCATAAGCATGCTGGCAAACATGGCCCAGTTCGCTGCCATGTTCGGCGGCAGGGACAGGGAGCGTGGTGGAAATCCGATGGTCATGATTGCCATGGCTATAATAGCCCCAATAGCCGCCATGCTGGTACAGATGGCGATATCAAGGTCGAGGGAGTATCAGGCGGATGAGTATGGTGCAAGGATATGCGGAAAGCCCCTGGCCCTTGCCAATGCCTTGAAGAAGCTCCACATGGGTGTAGCAGCAATTCCTATGGAAGCCAATGCGGCAACCGCCCATATGTTCATTGTGAGCCCTCTTACAGGCGGCGGTCTCATGTCACTTTTCAGCACCCACCCTCCTATGGAGGAAAGGGTCAAGAGGCTGGAAGAGCTTTCGAGACGGATATTTTAACCTATCAATAATAAAGAAAAGGAGGAACGACAATGCCTGAAAAACCGGGTGAAAGGGAAGAGGAGTTTTTTGCAAGGATGGAGTACGAGAGGAGGAAGAAGGCAGAGGAGGAGAAGCAGAATAAATTAGCGGAAGAGGAGAAGAAGAGACTCAAGGAACTCCACTTCATGAGATGTCCCAAATGCGGGATGCAGTTGATTGAGATTGATTATAAAGGGATAAAGGTGGATAAATGCTCTGAGTGTGAAGGTATATGGCTCGATGCAGGTGAGATGGAGACTGTGTCCAGGCTCGAAAAAGCAGGGCTTGATAAGCTGTTCAGCGTATTCCAGAGGTAAGACAAAAAGGTTGAAGGAGATATTATGCGCTGGCATCAAAAGGCAATAAATGAGGCTACTGATGATTTAAAATCCTCTATTCAGGGCCTTTCCTCTGAAGAGGCAAAAAAACGCCTCGAGGAATATGGCCCCAATGAGCTGAAGGAGGGGGAGAAGAAGACCCCTCTGGGGATGTTCCTTGACCAGTTTAAGGATTTCATGATTCTTGTCCTTATTGCGGCTGCTGGTATTGCCGGAGCTATGGGTGAGGTGGCCGATACCATTGCCATTGTGGTAATCGTTGTTATTAACGCTATTATAGGTTTCGTACAGGAGTACAGGGCTGAAAAGGCGATGGAGGCGCTCAAGATGATGGCAGCACCGACGGCCACTGTTCTGAGAGATGGCGTTCCAGTCTTTATCCCCACATCAGAGGTTGTCCCTGGAGACGTAGTAATTCTGGAGGCTGGGAGGATCATCCCCGCTGATTTGAGGATCATAGAGTCGGCCCAACTGAAGGTTGAGGAGGCCGCCCTTACCGGGGAATCTGTTCCTGTGGAAAAGCAGATTGCCCAGCTCCATGACGAGATGATGCCCCTTGGAGACAGGAAAAACATGGCCTACAAGGGAACTGTTGTGAGCTATGGCAGGGGCAGGGGTGTTGTGGTAGACACAGGGATGGAGACGGAACTGGGCAGGATTGCGACGATGCTCCAGACCGAGGAAGAGGTAAAGACCCCACTCCAGAAGCGCCTTGCAATAGTGGGAAAACGCCTTGCACTCGCAGCCCTCGCCATATGCGCCATAGTCTTTACAGTGGGTATAATGAGGGGAGAGTCCCCTGTCCTCATGTTTTTGACGGCGGTCAGCCTCGCTGTTGCTGCCATACCTGAGGCCCTCCCT
>JAENJC010000230.1 GCA_016844545.1 Deltaproteobacteria bacterium
TATTGTCAGCATACTGAGGTCTTTTGGCGCAAGAGCCATGGGTGTATGGACTAAAAACTCTAAGGCTGCCAGTGCCCTGGATTCTGAAGTGTAAATAACAGCTACGCCCTTTTCATTCCATCGCCCTCCGTACACCCTGGCCCCGTTACCTGAGAGGTCATTGATATATTTGGTCTTCGCAATCCTGAACAGGTCCAAGGACGCCTCCAAGGCAATCAAAATGGGCTAAGCCGTCGTTCAAAATTAACCTGGAGATCAGAATGGCGGGAACGGCATAAAGGGTCGTAAAGGCTTAACCAGAAAAGCACTGGTTATTCCTTAACGACCCCTAAGAATATACTCCTGTCTCTATCCGCCCAAGTTCATCAATCACCATATCAATACCAAATCTGGAATCAAGAAGCATTAGTGGATTCTTTCCGCCTAATGCTGTGTTGGACTGCTTCAACCATTCAAAAAACCGCTCCTTGTCCTCAAAAACCTCTTCCCCTTTGGCAAAAACCTCTGCTATCTGCAGCACATGCTCAGAAACTGGTTTGTTTAGGTGTTGCTTAGGTTTACACCTTAGCAATGTGCGTTCGGATATTGGCAGAAGACTGGCCACTTGACGAAATGGCATCCTGGCGTAACCGGCAAGGTGAGTTACTGCATCTTTAGTAACGCCTTTACTTCCAAGAGTGATCAGATCCATCTGGTTCTCTATCTGAAAACCCAAGACCTTTGCGCCGCCCAACACGTTAGAAACATGTAATAGATTCATAATCTTCACCTCCCTCCTGACATTTGACATAACAATAACGCCAAATGTCGTATTTGTCAATCAATTTAAAGACCCTATTAGAGTGGCTCGTTGACTCAACATAGGGACGAAGGCGCTGCGTGAAATCTTCCTGCCCTGTGCTATACTTTGAGACATAGTCAGATAAGTTGATCTGCTACAAAAGTATATGGAGGTATCTTATGGAAGAGAACCATGCATCCCTTGGCGAGATGTACCGGGAGTTGTCCGGCAAGGGGATCAAGGTCCCTTATGGATTTGCCATTACTGCCTATGCGTACAGACACTTCCTTGAAAAGAGCGGCATAGTCCATGTGATGGAGGAAACCCTTAAGGGGCTGGATACCGGGGCCGTCGCCAACCTCAGGGAACGGGGCAGAAGGATAAGGACTGCCATAGTCGATGCGGAACTTCCTGAAGACCTGAAGGAGGCTATTGTAGAGGCATACCGCAAGTTATGCCAGAAGTACGGCGAGGACACGGATGTGGCAGTCAGGAGCAGCGCTACTGCCGAGGATCTTCCTACTGCAAGTTTTGCAGGGCAGCAGGAGACATATCTCAACATCCACGGGGAGGCGGCATTGCTCCTTGCATGCAAGAGGTGTTTTGCATCGCTATTTACAGACAGGGCCATCTCATACAGGGTAGACAAGGGTTTTGACCATATGAAGATAGCCCTATCAATAGGAGTGCAGAAGATGGTCCGCTCCGACCTGGCATCGTCGGGGGTCATGTTTTCCATAGATACGGAGACAGGCTTCAGGGACGCAGTGCTCCTTACAGCATCCTACGGCCTTGGGGAGAATATAGTCCAGGGGGCAGTCAACCCTGATGAGTTCTATATCTTCAAGACTACCTTGAAGTCAGGTTTCAGGCCAATACTTCAGAAGAAACTGGGGAGCAAGGAGCTAAGGATGGTCTATGACATAGGCGGGGAGAGGCTCACAAAGAACGTCCCTGTCCCGCCGGAGGAGCGAAACAGATATTCCATAAGCGATGACGAGATTCTTCAGCTTGCCGGATGGGCATGTGACATAGAGGAACACTACTCAGCCAAAAAGGGGGAATACACCCCTATGGATATAGAGTGGGCAAAGGACGGGGTAACAGGGGAGATGTTCATAGTCCAAGCGAGGCCTGAGACTGTCCAGTCTCAGAAGAATATGGATGTATTGGAGATATACCATCTTGAGAAGAGAGGGAAGGTACTGGTAACCGGAAAGAGCGTTGGCGAAAAGATTGCCGCAGGGAAGGCGAATGTGATAAGAGATGTCACCGACCTTGGCCGGTTCAGGGAAGGGGAGGTGCTGGTAACCGAAAAGACAGATCCGGACTGGGAGCCTATCATGAAGAAGGCTGCTGCCATTGTAACCAACCGGGGTGGAAGGACAGCTCATGCCGCCATAGTGAGCCGCGAGCTTGGGATTCCTGCAATAGTAGGGACATCCACTGGAACGGAGGTCATAAAGACCGGGAATGAAATAACAATATCGTGCGCAGAAGGGGACACAGGTTTTGTCTACGAGGGAAGCCTCCCGTTCCATTTGGAAAGGACTGAGCTTGGCGGACTTAAGAGACCGAAGACAAAGATAATGATGAATGTGGGAAACCCTGAGGAGGCCTTCTCCCTTTCATTTATACCCAACGACGGGGTAGGCCTTGCAAGGCTGGAGTTCATCATAAACAACTACATAAAGATCCACCCAATGGCCCTTTTAAGGTTTGACCAGCTTAAAGATGAAAAGGTAAAAAGGGAGATAGAAGCGATAAGCACCGGACACAGCGACAAGGCACTATTCTTCGTGGACAGGCTGGCCGAGGGGGTTGCCATGATAGGGGCTGCATTCTACCCAAAAGAGGTGATTGTGAGGATGAGCGACTTCAAGAGCAACGAGTACGCGAACCTGATAGGAGGCAGGGAGTTTGAACCTGTAGAGGAAAATCCGATGATTGGATTCAGGGGAGCGTCCAGGTATTATGACGAGCGTTACAGGGAGGGGTTTGCCCTTGAATGCAGGGCAATGAAGAAGGTCAGGGACGTGATGGGGCTTACCAACGTAAAGCTGATGATCCCCTTCTGCCGCACAGTTGAAGAAGGAAAGAAGGTGATTGCAGAGATGGAGAATAACGGCCTCAAGAGAGGGGAGAACGGGCTTGAGGTATATGTAATGTGTGAGATACCGAGCAATGTCATCCTTGCGGATAAATTCTCAGAGGTCTTCGACGGGTTCTCAATAGGCTCAAACGACCTTACCCAGCTTACCCTTGGCGTTGACAGGGACTCGGAGCTGGTGGCCCACATATTCGATGAGAGGAACCAGGCTGTAAAGGAGATGGTCTCATCCGTCATAAAGGCCGCCAAAAAGAATGGCCGTAAGATAGGCATCTGCGGCCAGGCCCCCAGCGACTACCCAGAGTTTGCCGAGTTCCTCGTGAAGGAGAGGATCGACTCCATATCCCTGAACCCGGATGCGGTGATAAAGACTACGCTGATGGTTGGTAAGATTGAACAGTCAAGGTAGTTTATGCCAAGTTGCTTTCAAACAATTAAATTATGGGTTATTGAAAGCTTACTTGGTGTTATGCCAGGGCATTAAATGAACTTTTGATACTTCTTATTGCAACAGAATTGGATTAAAATAAGGCTTGACATGGCATAACTGGAGTGTATAATTATTGGCAACTGAAGAGCAGTTTAATTATTGCCCTTCAGCAACAAAGCTTTAAGAGTTTTGTATTACCCAGGGTTACCTGGAGTTTTGGAAAGGAGGTTCTACAA
>JAENJC010000064.1 GCA_016844545.1 Deltaproteobacteria bacterium
ACGTCCCTCTCAGAGTTGAATTCCTTCGGGTCAAGGAGGAGCCCCCTCATCCTGTCTGACTCCATGTCAAGCGAAAGCCATATGCGGTCGGATGAAAAGGTCTCGAAGTATGCGGTGTATTCCTTACTGGTAAAGGCGTTGTCATTCCCGCCGTTTCTCTTTACCGTCTGGGAGAATGTTTTGGGACCGTATTTCTTTGTCCCTTTGAACATCATGTGTTCCAGGAGATGGCTCATTCCTGTGTTCCCTGGCAGTTCATTTCTTGATCCAACCCTGTACCAAATCTGGAATGTCGCCACAGGCGCCTTATGTTCCTCCATTAGAAGTACCTTCAGGCCGTTGTCCAATGTGTATTCCTTTACCCCATCCCATCCAGCCGCAAAGGCAGAGGCTGAAACAGTAACGCTCATTAATAAGGCTAAAATAAATTTCTTCATATCCCCCCCCGTAGTTTATAGACTATATTCAAAAGCGAAGGGGATGTCAACTATCCCTGCGGAACATATTAGCTTGCTGCTGTAAATATATTATGCTACAAATATGTCGGAAGAATAATGGCAATGATGGGAGGTAGTGATTGGCCAAGGTCCTGATAGTTGACGATGACCTGGATATTCTGGATCTATTGCGCCTTGTTATGATGCGTTCAGGGCATGAAGTGCTGACCGCCATGACTGGGAAAGAGGCGCTGGGAGTTGTTGCGGAGGCTAAGCCGGATGTTGCCTTTGTGGACATGAGGCTTCGTAACAGCAATGGACTGGACCTCTTAAGCGACATAAAGAGGCTTTATCCTGAAACGGCTGTTATAATCATGACAGGGTATCAGGATATGGGAACAGCAATAAAGGCGATGCAGGGTGGCGCCTTTGATTATGTAACAAAGCCGGTTGATACGGCTCAGCTTATTAACTTGGTTGAAAAGGTACTCGAGACCAAGAAGGCTGAATCCAGTTCGGTTCAGCAGAGCTCGTGGCAGGGTAAAAAAGAGATAATTGGAAAGAGCAAGGTCATGGAGGAGATATACAAGCTTATAGGTGTGGCTTCTCAGAACAAGACTACAGTCCTGATCCAGGGGGAGACCGGGACAGGGAAAGAGCTTATAGCGAGGGCCATACATTACTATTCGCCCCAGATGGAAAAACCTTTTATTGCAGTAAACTGCTCAGCGCTGGCGGAGACCCTCCTAGAAAGCGAGCTTTTCGGGCACGAAAAGGGGTCATTTACCGGAGCTATCCAGCGACATAGAGGAAAGTTTGAGTTGGCCAACGGCGGCACCATCTTCCTTGATGAGATTGGGGACATCCCGCAAATCGTTCAGGTAAAGCTCTTGCGGGTTTTGCAGGAAAGGGAGTTTGAGAGGGTAGGTGGGGAGGAGGCGATAAGGGTTGATGTGAGGGTCATAGCAGCGACCAACAGGGACATTCCAAAATTGGTGGCAGAAGGCAGGTTCAGGGCAGACCTTTTCTACCGCCTGAAGGTGATAACTATAGACATCCCTCCCCTCCGGGAAAGGAGGGAGGATATACCGCTACTGGTAGATTATTGTATCGGAAAGGCCAATTCTGAGGTACACAAGGAGATAAAGGCAGTGGCTCCTGATGTTATGAGTATGTTTCTGAGATATGACTGGAAAGGGAACATAAGGGAACTTGAAAATGTGATTTACAGGGGCGTCCTGATGGCAAGGGGAAATGTGATCCTAAAAGAACATATCCCTGAATTGAATCTCTCCACAGTTCCAGCTACGTCAGGAAGTGTTGACTTTATAAGGCCGTTGGACGATGTGGAAAGAGAGGCGATAGAGAAGACATTACTCTTTACCAACTGGAACAAGAGTAAGGCATGTGAGCTTCTAAAAATACCAAGGCCCAGGCTTGATAGGAAGATAAAAAAATACGGCCTGGAAAGGCAGGCGTAAATTACCAGTGACCGGTTGTCAGTTATCGTTTTTTTTTTGTAACTTCTATCCCCCGGCCCCCAGCCACTTTTTTTAAATAATTAACTGCCTCTCCTTTATTAGATACCTTCCCCAGTGCCTCGGCCTCTCTTAGCGCCTCTACCATTCTTCCTATCTCTTTACCTTGCGGAATCCCGAACAGCTTCATTATATCTTCCCCTGTAACGAGGGGCATCGGGGGCGCAGCTATAAACTCCTCAAAATAATACCCTGCAAGGTTCCCGATCAGTCCTTTCAAATCTTCAAGTCTCTTACCTTCTATGGGCGTTGCCATTGCGTCTGCAAGTGACAGTATGAGGAGTTCGAGACCGTAACCATCGACATCCCTGAAGAACCTGTATTTTGCCCTGGGTGTAACTCTCTGGAGCTTTGACAGCCCCAATATGCGCATATGGTTTGCAGTAAGCCCCCGGAGTATCTTCTCCGTCTGGCGGCTCAGTTTAAGCCTTCTCGCAATATCAGAGCTTATTGCTTCTCCTTTTTCTTCGTGCCCCAGGAACCTCCCCCTTCCATCCTGCATCGTTCTGGTATAGAGTTTACCGGAATCGTGCAGGAGTGCAGCAATCTTGACAAGACCTCTCCTCGTCACGTAGTCCTCTACCTCTTCAGCCATGTAATCCTCGATCTTTTTAGCATATCCGGGGAAATAGCCGTTTAAATGGTTTAATATCTCTTCAGCTTTACATACAGCATTCATTGAATGGTCAAACAGGTCGTGGATATGCCATCCTCCCTGATAAAACCTTTTCCATTTTTCTGTCTCAGGGAACAGGGTCCTCAATACGCTTGCATCATCCATATCTTTAAGTGTCTTATATGCCGCAGGCATTTCCAGGATCATGAACAGTTCGGCCCTCACCCGTTCCTCGGAGACACTGTTCAGTTCCTCACAATACTTTTTTATCTGGCTCGACAGCTCCTCATCCATGGCAAAATCAAGGGAAGAAGAAAACCTGAATGCCCTCATAACCCTCAGGGGATCTTCATGTATAGAATTTTGTGATGATGTCCTCAAAAGCCTATTCTTTATATCGGTCTTTCCATCCAACGGATCCAGTATTGTGCCGGCCCCTGTCTCAAATATAGAGTCCAAAGATATAGCCATGGAGTTTACGGTAAAATCCCTCAGCATGAGGTCTTCCTCTATCTTTCCCCTGATCACTGAAAAATCGGCCTGAAGACCCCTATTTGATATAACCCTTGAGGTATCCCTCTTCTTGTCTATGACAAAAAAGCTCCCCTTAATTATTTTTGCAAAGGCCCTGGCAAAAGAGGAGGCATTTCCTTCCACTGCGAAATCATAATCGGTTCCCAGAACTTCCTTTAACAAAAGGTCTCTGACCGTCCCTCCGACTAAAAATACCTTGTATCTCAGGTCATTGCTTGTTTCAAAGGCAGCCTTGATAAAATGGGAAGTTGCCAGGAGGTCCCTTAGATTGTTCATGGAGATACACTCCTGTCTTTGGGAAGAGATACGGAAAAGATCGGCTATTAAGGATGGATGCTTGTTCTACTTTATTTCGAGACCCTGAAACATAAGGTCCACTTCATCTTTTCCAGCAGCCGGAGCAGCCGCTTCTTTTTTGCTCGTCTCAGATTTAGCAGAAAATATGGAAAGCCGGGGCGATTTCATGGCAAGCCCCAGGTCTTCGAGAACACCGATCAACAGCTCTTCGTTTATTTCTTTTTTCTTAAGCAGAAAGGCCTCAAGGAGTGCATTGTCACACATGGTGTTTATAAGTCTTGGAATGCCGTTCGAGTATTTATAAATCATGGAGAATGCCTCAGTCGTAAATTGTACATTGACATTTCCCGCAGTTGCCAGCCTGTGCTTTATATATTCCTCGGTCTCTTTTTCGTGCATGGCCTCCAGAGCTATTCTAATGGCTACTCTCTGGGCCAGAGGTTCGTCAAGCTTCAGGTTCTGATCTACCTCCGGAAGGCCAAAGAATATAAAGGAGATCAGCTTGCTATCCTCGCTCTCAAGGTTAAGCATTCCTCTAAACTCTTCCATTATCTCTTTTGACTGGAGCATCTGTGCCTCGTCAACCAGTACGACCGCCTTTTTCCCGCTTTCGCGGATAGAAATCAGCCTTTCATAAAGTTGTCCCATGAGCTTCAGCTTGTCAGGGGAGGGGTCATCTATACCCATCTGATGGGCTATCTTTTTCATCAGCCAGTCTGACGTCACGGCGGAGTGTACCATAACGATCAGGGCGGCTTCATATTTATCCTCAGGAAGGCTGTCCAGAAACCTCCTGGCCAGGGTAGTCTTCCCTGCGCCTATGCTCCCTACAAGAAGGGCAAGACCCTTCATGGAATCAGCGGCATAGGTCAGCTTGGCAAGGGCCCTTGCGTGCTGTGGGGAATTGAAGTAAAACTTTCCCATTGCAACATTGGAAAACGGTTCCATGTTAAGCCCAAAAAAATTAAGATAACTCATACGTAAGAAACCCTCCCTTTTTTAGTCTCCCGGCTACCTCCAAGTTGCGATATCTTGGACTGTACGTCTCTGAAACCGGAATTCTTTTTACTGGTTTCCATATAGGAAGACAGGGCCTCACCAGTCATTCCGGACAGTTCGTAGGCCGTTCCCAGCTCGTAATTCATGCTGGCATACTCATCGTCACTTATGCCCGATAATTGAAGGCCTTTCTTGAATATCTCAACCGCTTTTTTATAAACCCCTTTTTCAACATAGCATATTCCTATGAGATTGTAACAGTCAAACTCTATTTTATGGTCCGCAGATGCTATCTGGAATTCACGGATGGCATCATCAAGAAGCCCCATTTCTTTATATGCTATTCCGAGGTTGTAATGGGTCTCTGTATCCTCTTTCTCTAACTGTGTATCTACACCTTTCTTGAATTCCGAGAATATATCCTCAAATCCGAATTTTTCAGCCTCTCTCATTCCTGAAGGTGTCGTAAGGGTTTCAAAGTCCTCGCCATCCAGCTCTGCTGCAAGATCAAAGAAGCTCTCCACTGCACTTTCTGCCGCAGGGGGAACAGGCGCAGGAAGGATTGTCTGCGCCGCATCGTCAATAGCCCTAAGCTTTGACAGAGTCTCTTCATTTTCGGGATGAAATTCAAGGATGCGGTTGCATATGTTCCTTGCATCCTCATACAGGCCCTGTTGTATATAAAAATTGGCCTCTTCCATATCCTCTTTTATCTTTGAGAGAGGGTATTTATCTTCCGCCTGTAGTGGTAGCTCGCCTGGTATCTCAGCAGGGGCGGCTTCTTCCTCAATCTCAGGAAGGGCAACCTCTTCCTGGGCCTCAACCTCCATGGAGACCTCTTCGATCTCGGGCAAGACCTCTTCAGCTTCTCCAGGGAGGGCCACTCCAAGGGAGGCAAGCTTTTTGCGAACCTCTTTATCCTCCGGGAATGCATTAAGCGCCGTATTAAGTATTTCTATGGCCTTGTCTGCAAGACCATATTTTACATATACCTCTGCCTCTGTCAGATACTTGGATACATCCTTGACATGCTCTTCTGTCTCTTTTCCGCCAGGGACTAAATGTTCTTCCATTGGCGGTTCTTTCTGAGCCTCCTCTGTTCCCGGGGTCTCCAGATGCGGCTCTACAGCTACCTCCTCTGTTGTCTCTTCTACTTTTGGAGCCTCTCCTGTAAGCTGTGAAAGCTCCTCCCTGATAGCTATCTCCTTCTCTCTTTCTCCTTTAAGTCTGTATACATTGGCCATTTTATCAAGGAGGCGCGGGTCCCTGACGTCATTTCTGTAAAATTCGAGCAATATGCCAAGGGCGCCGTCAGAGTTGTTTCCTTCCAGGGCCTTGTCGATGAAGGGAAGAGTGGTTTCCATTCCTTCCTCGTAGTTCCCTTCCTTTATAAGCAGTTTGGTGAGTCCTTTTCTGGCATCATCAGAAGATGGGTCGATCCGAAGTATGTTTTTATAAGTCAGCTTTGCATTCTGTTCATCATTCAACTCCAGATAGACCCTGGAAAGGAGCGATAGTACCATTGTGTCATTTGTATCTGATTTCAGGGCCGCCTGAAGGGAATCAAGAGCCTTTTTTATCTTCCCGGTCTCAAGATATGCTTCTCCGATCCCTCTGAGTGCTTCTCTGCAGGTTGGTTTTGCAGATAAAAGCTTCTCGTAGAGTATGATGACATCGTCCATCCTCCCCTTCTTCTTCAGGTCAGTGGCAATCCGGGAGAATTCTTCCAAGGCCTTTTTATCGTCTCCGTCTTTAAGGTAGAGATCGGCAAGTTTGGCTCTTATGCTGAAATTTTCGGGGTCCATAGATGCCATGTCTTTAAGGGCGCCTGTGGCCTCCACGGTCTTTCCCTGCTTTTCATAGTTAGCTATTACTACCCGGTACTGGGCGAGGGCGTCGGCAATAAGGCCCTGTTTTTTATAAAGCTTCGCAAGTTTTACATAGATATCTGATATAGAAGGGTCTATCTTGAGGAGTTGCTTGAAGACGGCTATTGCCTGAAGGATAAAGCCATCAGAGGTATAGAATTCTGCAGCAGCGGAGTATTCATTAACGGCAGAGGCATTGTTCCCTACCTTGAGGTACAGTTCTCCAAGTTTCAGGCGTGTCCTTATATCTTTAGAATCGGCCTCCACTATCTTCTGGTATTCAGAAATGGCCTTGTCAAACTGACCCTTCTGGATGTACTTCTGGGCCTGATCTATAAATTTACCTTTGTCTATACTAACTGCCATCTTGATGTCCGTTCTAAAATATGGATTAACGCATGAGGCTCTTGCAAATCCTCTCTTATTTGTTCCCCTGATAGATTCAGTCAGGGGCGGGAATCCATAAGAGTTTTTTTCCTGGATTCCGGCTAAAATCCTGCCGGAATGACATGATAAAAAGGACTTTTGCAAGAGGCTCACATAATTTACATTAAGGAGTGGGGAAAAGTCAAAGGGTTTTAAGACCTCTGGCCTTTCCTTAAATTTTAGAGGGGCGTAGGGTTAGATTTCAGTATCTGTTTTTCAGATCATATCATGG
>JAENJC010000231.1 GCA_016844545.1 Deltaproteobacteria bacterium
GCCGAGGTTATAAAGATGACCATCGGGAACGCATACCCGGAGAACGAGATTAGGAGTATAGAGGTAAAGGGAAGGGACCTGGTCACCGGTATACCTAAAACCGTTGACATCAGCAGCGAGGAAGCAAGGGAGGCTCTGAGCGAGCCTATAAACGCCATTGTGGAGGCCGTAAAGGTTGCGCTTGAAAGGACTCCCCCGGAACTCGGCGCGGATATTGTCGACAAAGGTATAGTCCTTGCAGGCGGAGGGGCGCTTCTGAAAGGACTAGATATACTCCTCAGGGAGGCAACCGGACTCCCGATAATAATTGCGGATGACCCCCTTACCGCGGTAGTCTTAGGAGCCGGAAAGGTCCTCGACCAGATAGGGCTTCTAAAGAATGTGACTATTCAGTAAGGGTGTATCATGCTCCTTAAATTTGTCAAGAGAAACAAAGTCAATGTAACCTTCCTGTCCCTCCTGATCGTTTCCATCCTCCAGATGTCAATGGATGCAAAAAAAAGAGGGAAGTTGAGCATGCTTGATGAACTCCTTTTAGACTCGGCCTCGATTGCGCAGAGGGGCATAACTACCTCTTACCAGGCAACCACGGATGCATGGTTCGGCTATATATACCTTATAGGTCTAAAAGAAGAAAATCGGCTGCTCAGGGATGAAACATCTGAACTCAGGGGCAGGATAAATGCCCTGAAAGAGGCCATTCAGGAGAATCAGAGACTCAAGGATCTCCTGTCTTTTAAGGAAACCACCGAGTATGGGACCACGACTGCTAGGGTAATAGGGGTCTCCCCCCTACGTTCGTTTAAGACCATAATAATCAGTAAGGGTAGCATTGACGGTGTCAGGAAGGACATGGCTGTTGTTACAAAAGACGGCGTTATAGGTAGGATACTTAGCACAGCCGCCAACACCTCCAAGGTCCTTTTGATAACAGACAGGAACAGTGATGTAGATGCCTTAATACAGCGGAGCAGGGACAGAGGTATAGCAGAAGGAGGGGATTCCGCTCTCATCCAGCTCAAATATCTTTCCAAAAACGCGGATGCTGTTGTGGGTGACCTTGTGGTCACTTCGGGTATCGGCGGGGTATTTAAAAAGG
Organism: Deltaproteobacteria bacterium; assembly: GCA_016844545.1. Taxonomy (GTDB): domain Bacteria; phylum Desulfobacterota; class JAENJC01; order JAENJC01; family JAENJC01; genus JAENJC01. The sequence continues at coordinate 1,100 of JAENJC010000231.1, forward strand.
GTTGCATAATCGGCACAATCTCAAGGCTTGACATTAAAACTGGGCGGATGTTTCAATACGTTGAGATAGAACCTGCCGTGAACTTTTCTAAACTCGAAGAAGTCCTTGTAATAACCGACTCTCCTGAGGAATACGGGAGATAAGATAACTATGCTTCACCTTGTACTACTTACCCTTTCCGCTTTGGCACTGATACTGGGACAGATGAGCTTGCCTATCCTCCCGGTAAGTCCGAATCCGACCCTGATAATAGTCTCATATGTTGGTCAGTTTTATTCCCCTATAACAGGATTGCTCATATCTTTCATCCTGGGATACTTTCTGGATGTTGCGTCCGGCACCCTCCTGGGATTAAACTCCTTTTCCATGGTTTCCTTGTGTTACCTCTCCTTCGTCCTCGGCAAGAGAATAGTCATGCAGAGCGCCCTTGCCCAGACCCTGACGATATTTATTTTTTCTATTATATACAGCAGTATCGTCTATTCATTGTTTAGCTTCTTCAGTATTAATATATCCATCTTTCCTTTTGTTAGGACGGCCGTTGGGAACGGTATAGCTACAGCAATACTTTCCCCAATACTCATAACCGCGATAAAGAGGATGGAACGGCTCCTCAGATTTGAAAATGAAAGGGATGAGGGCTCCAAGGACATAAAAGTATGAACATGGAAGTATATTCGAGGGAAGGGGTCGCTGGGGCGACTACCCGCCTCTTCACATTTTCTGCCATTGTGGTAATTGGCACCATTATTTTACTTTCAAGACTCTGGTATCTCCAGATACTCAATGGTGACGCTTACCGTCAGAAATCCGAAAACAACAGGGTAAGGATACGGCCCGTACTGGCAGTCAGAGGGATGATCCTCGACAGGTTCGGAAAGGTCATGGTTGACAACCGACCCGCCTTTGATGTCTTTCTGCTTAGAGAGGATGCCGGAAACCTGAAGGAAGCAATAAAGAACGTCAGCGGTGTCATAAAGACAAGACCCGAAGATATTGAGACAAGCCTTCGGAGAGAATCTCCGATACGGCCTGTACGGATAAAGAGGGACATAGACAGGGAGACCCTTGCAACACTTTTGACCAACAGGCTTGACCTTCCTGGGATCACCGTATCTATTGAACCCAAGAGGAGCTACCCATACGGCAACCTGGGCTCCCACCTCTTCGGTCACATAGGGGAGGTAACTGAAAAACAGCTCAGCGTCGGTTCTTATACAGATTACAGGATGGGATCCCTTATCGGTAAATCAGGGCTTGAGCTGAAGTATGAGACATATCTCAAGGGTGTAGATGGGGGAAAATATGTCGAAATAGATGCCTCCGGCAGGGAGTTGTCTATTTTAAAGGAGGTTGATTCCTATCCTGGGAACAATCTCGTCACCACCATAGACCTGGAACTGCAAAAGGCAGCTGAGGAAGCATTTAAGGATAAAGCAGGGGCCGTAGTTGCCATGGATCCACGTAACGGAGAGATCCTTGCAATGATCAGCAGCCCTGCCTTCAACCCTGATATGTTTTCAGGCCCCCTGGATTCAGAGGAATGGAACCTTCTTATAAACAACCCCTTAAAACCCCTTCAGAACAGGGCAATACAGGGTCAGTA
>JAENJC010000005.1 GCA_016844545.1 Deltaproteobacteria bacterium
TCCCTGAAGTCCAAAGAGGCCATTGTGTCCTGGACAAGCCAGCATGTCAATATTGTCCTTTTCCACGTCAATCGGCAGCATCCCTGCAGTCTGGGCAGCGTCGAGAAGGAATACAATCCCCTTCTCTCTTGCAATTGCTCCGATCTCCCGAATCGGGTTTATGCTTCCTGTCACATTGGATGCATGGGTTATGGCAATAAGTCTCGTTCCCGGTCTTATGGCCGCTCGAACATCATCCAGGTCGAGAACCCCTTCCGAAGAGCATCTTACCCTTGTGCACTCAACCCCAGTCTTTTCCAGGGCCTTCAGAGGCCTGACAACGGAGTTGTGCTCCATGCTCGAAGTTATTGCATGGTCACCGGGGCGGAGAAGTCCTTTTATGCCTATGTTCAAAGCCTCTGTAGTATTGGATGTAAAGACTATCCTTGAAGAGTCCTCTATATTGAAGAGTCTGGCTATGGAATCCCTTGCATCAAGGATGATCCTGTTAGCCTCCAGAGCCATCCTGTGGCCTGACCGGCCTGGGTTAGCGCCAACACTCCTCATGATGTGGTCAACCTTCCGGTAGACCTCCTCCGGCTTTGGGAAGGTGGTGGCTGCGTTATCGAAGTATATCAGTTTTTTCACAGTGATAAATATAGCATAGAAGAGGTGTTTGAGGAAAGGGCTACTTGATTATCTTCAGCATATCTTTGAAAAGTGGCGTCCCCGCCTCTTTTATGATCTCGAATGCAGCCGTCTCTGCGGAGGTGATCACACATCCCGCATCCCGCAACCTTTCAATACCTATCTTATGATTCTTTTCTGTCCTTGAGCCTGTCGCATCTGCGACTATGTGCACTCTGAACCCATGTTCAAGAGCTGCAAGGGCGGTCTGGAGGACGCATATATGGGCCTCAATCCCGGCTATCAGGAGGGTCTTCCTACCCACAGAAAGCAGACGATCTCTGAATGCTTCCACATCAAAGCAGTTGAAGGAGAGCTTCTCAATCTCTTCGACGTCAATCAATCTCTCGTTAAGGCTCTTTATGGCTGGCCCGATACCTTTTTTGTACTGCGCAGTCAGTATGATGGGGATTTCTACCTTTGTGGCCAACTCGACAAGTGTCCGTGCGTTCTTTTCAATCTCATCCCTGTTGTACATGGCATTCCAGAGGTTTTCCTGGATGTCAATTATCAGGAGTGCAGTGTCTTCTCTATTTAGTAGGTTGCGCCTCATAGCGTTATTTTATACCACAATTTTGCAGCTATGACAACACCCGGCCTTGACGAGGGACACCAATTGCCATATATTACTGCCCATGAAAATCCTTTGCGTAGACGTGGGTCGCGGCACCCAGGACATCCTTTTATACGACAGCGTGAAGAACCTTGAGAACTTCACGCAGTTGATAATCCCCTCCAGGGCTGTACTGGCTGAAAAGGCCTTGAGGAAGGCGATCTCTGAAGACCAGGACATCCTGTTTACCGGCACCACCATGGGCGGCTTCCCCCTTGGTCCCAACTTCAAGGAATATGTGAAGAAGCGGAACGTCTATGCAACACCAGCGGCCTCAAAGACCTTCAGGGACGATCCGGACGTTGTAAGGGAGATTGGGGTAAAGGTTGTATCCAACGCAGAGGCAGTGACCCTGGCAAATACCGGAATACTGCGCTTTGAGATGATGGATATAGATATTAACGGCCTTTCCAGTGCCCTTGAGCTGATGGGCGAGGATGCCACGTTTGACGGAGCGGCTATTGCCGTCCAGGATCATGGTGCAGGACCAAAGGGGATGAGCGAGAGGGAGTTCAGGTTCCAGAATTACAAAAGGCTCCTACAGTCCGGGGGAAGGCTTACAGACTTCTGCTATATAAAAAATGAAGTACCTGCATATCTCACAAGGGTGAAGGCAGTGGCTGAATTAATGAACGATGTACCAACCCTGCTGCTTATGGACACAGGTATGGCTGCCGTCCTTGGCAGCCTGGAGGATGATAAGGTTGCATCTGTTCGAAGAAAGCTCCTTGTCAACGTTGGGAATGGCCACTCACTGGCCGTGATCTTGGAAGGGGAAGAGATACAGGCGCTCTTTGAGCACCATACCTCTCTACTTGACGGAATAAAACTTCACACGTACCTGAAAAGGCTTCTGAAAGGAGAGGTTACCCATGAGGAGGTCTTTGCTGACGGCGGCCATGGCCTCTTTGTCCGTGAAGGGGCCAGGTTCGGAGAGGTGGAAGTAATGTCTGTTATCGGCCCGAACAGGGCGAGGCTGAAGGGTGGGGAGTATTACCACCCCTCCCCCCACGGAAATATGATGCTGGCTGGCTCCTTTGGGCTGCTTCGGGGATATCTTTCAAGATTTAAGTAGTACAACCACTTTCATGCAATCGCCTTTCCTCTTGCCCCTACTCCCCAAATAAAATAGAATATTCACATGAACCCCCTGAAGCAAAAGATCAAGGCCCTCCCCGATCTCCCCGGTGTCTATATAATGAAGAATGAGAAGGGGCATGTCATCTATGTCGGGAAGGCCAAGTCCCTCAGAAAGAGGGTTGCTTCCTATTTTCTCAAGACGGCTGGCCAGAGCACCAAGACCGTTTCCCTGGTCTCTCACATCTCAGACATCGACTACATGGTCACCTCATCCGAGGTGGAGGCGCTGATCCTCGAAAACAACCTTATAAAAAGGCACAGGCCCCGATACAACGTCATCCTCAGGGACGACAAAAACTATCCATACCTGAGACTCTCGTCGGAAGAGTATCCGAAGCTTACTGTGGTCCGGGGGATAAAGAAGGATAAGGCCTGGTACTTTGGGCCTTACACCTCTGCTACCTCCATGAGGGAGACCCTAAGGCTTATAAGAAGGGTCTTTCCTATCCGGGCGTGCAGCGATGAGGCATTCCGGGGAAGAAAACGCCCATGCCTGAACTATCAGATTGGGAGGTGCCTTGCCCCTTGCGTCGGGTTTGTAAGCAAGGAGGAATACGAAGGGATAGTCAACGACATCAGGATGTTCCTGGAGGGTAAGAACAGGGAGCTTGCCAGGGCCCTTGGGAGAAAGATGGCAGAGGCCTCTGAAATGCTTGATTTTGAGAGCGCAGCAAAGATCAGGGACAGGATAAATGCAGTTAAGAAGGTACTTGAAAGGCAGAGTATAACTTCAGGGAAGCTGATAGATCAGGATTACCTCGCTGTTGCCAGAAAAGGAGACGAGGCCCAGGCCATGGTCCTCTTTGTAAGGGGAGGCTCCGTCATAGGGAGCAAGTCCTTCCCGTTCCCTAAGGTCGGCGAAAGCTCTGAGGCGGATATCTTGACCTCCTTTATAACACAGTTCTACAGTGATGAGAAGTTCATCCCTGAGGAGGTTGTTGTCTCAGTTGACGTTGACGATAAGGCGCTGATAGAAACATGGCTGACTGAAAGGAAGGGCAAGACCGTCAAGATTATCAGGCCTGTGAGGGGGGAAAGGGTCAAGGTGCTTGAAATGGCCATAAAGAACGCCGAGCTGGCACTGAAAGACCGACTTGGGATTGAAGAAACAGGAATAAAAAACCTTGATGGGCTGAAGGATGCCCTTCATCTGAAAAATCTTCCTCAAAGGATAGAGGCCTTTGATATCTCCAATATCGGAGGGAAGGAGGCTGTCGCCTCTATGGTGGTATTTGAGAACGGAAGACCAAAGAAGTCAGATTACAGGCATTTCAGGATAAAGACGGTTGAGGGGGCCAATGACTATGGCATGATGGCCGAGGTCCTTCTCAGGAGATATGGCAGGCTGGTCTCAGAGGGAGAAAAACTCCCTGACCTAATCATGGTCGACGGCGGCAAAGGGCAGCTGAATGTGGCCGTGAGTGTGGCCAAAGAGCTGAAGCTTGAGGGTGTCGACATCATATCCCTTGCCAAGGAACGGGGGGAAGCTACTGACAGGGTCTTTGTCCCTAATGTGAAGGAGGCCAAACTGATGCCGAAGGATTCTCCCGTCCTGCATCTCCTGCAATACATAAGGGATGAGTCCCACAGGTTTGCCATAACCCACCACAAAAAGCTGAGGGGAAAGAATATGAAGAAGACAGTGCTCCTCGATATCCCAGGGATTGGCGAGGCAAAGGCAAAGGCCATATTGAAACAGGTAGGCAGTCTTGATAAAATAAAGGAGGCGGATAAAGAGGCGTTGTCAAAGGTTAAGGGGATAACAAAGAGGGATGCGGAGACAGTGTATAAATTTTACCACTAAATCCCCTCCCTCACAAGCCTTCCCATCTCCCTGGTCCCAACCAGCTTCATCCCAGGCTGCATGATGTCTCCGGTCCTGTATCCCTTTTCCAAAACCTTCAGAACAGCCTCTTCTATTACTTCAGCTGCCTTCTCCTGATTAAATGAATACCTTAGCATCATGGCGACTGACAGTATTGTCGCAATAGGATTTGCCTTGTCCTGTCCCGCTATGTCGGGGGCGCTCCCGTGAATGGGCTCGAAGATCCCCACCTTCCCGCCTATGCTGGCTGAAGGAAGCATCCCTATCGAGCCTGTAAGCATTGAAGCCTCATCGGAAAGGATATCGCCGAACATATTCTCAGTGACTATGACGTCAAACTGTCTTGGATTCCTTATAAGCTGCATGGCGCAGTTGTCAACATACATATGACCAAGCTCCACGTCTGGATAACCCTTATGTACCTCCGAAACTACCCGCCTCCAGAGCTCAGTTGACTCGAGGACATTGGCCTTATCAACGGAGGTAACCTTCTTCCTCCTCTTTCCGGCCACGTCAAAGGCGACCCTGGCTATCCTTTCAATCTCAGGGGTCGTATAGGTAAGGGTGTTCACACCCCTCTCCGTACCATCCGGAAGCTTCTCGATTCCCTTTGGTCTTCCGAAGTAAAGGCCTCCTGTAAGCTCCCTGACTACCATTATATCAATCCCCTCTATGACCTCTTTTTTAAGGGTCGATGCATCGGCAAGCATTGGGTAGACCTTTGCAGGCCTCAAATTCGCAAATGTCCCAAGGACCTCCCTCAGCCCCAGAAGTCCCCTCTCCGGCCTTATCGAATAATCAAGCCCCTCCCACTTTGGACCGCCGACAGCCCCAAGGAGCACGGCGTCGCTATCCTTTACCAATTTCTGAGTCGCTTCAGGAAAGGGGCCTCCTGTGGCATCTATTGCGCAGCCGCCGATCAGCGCCTCCTCAAACTCAAATGAAAGGCCGCACTTGGCTCCCACCTTCTTTAAAGCCTCTACCGCCTCAGGGGTGATCTCTTTCCCAATCCCGTCCCCAGGCAAAACCGCTATCCTGTATATCATTTATTTGCTCCTTTCCTCAACTTCCCATCTTCTCAGCTTCTGACTTGTGACTGTCTCTCCTGCTGTCACCCTATACTCTCCTCTTCGCCACATGCTTCATCAGGCCGCCCGCATTTATAAGCTCCTGCATGAAGGGTGGAATCGCCTGGGCCTTGTATGTCTCGCCCTTTGTGATGTTCTTTATAACCCCTGAATCGACATCAACTTCCACCTCATCACCTGCAGTAATCCCATCAACGGCCTCGGCAGACTCGAATATCGGCAGCCCCATATTGAACGCGTTCCTGTAAAATATCCTGGCATAAGACCTGGCAATGACGCAGGAGACGCCCGCCGCCTTTATGGCAATAGGCGCATGCTCCCTGGATGAGCCGCATCCAAAGTTCTTGTCAGCTACAATGATATCGCCGGGCTTCATCTTCGCCACGAACTCCTTGTCTGCATCCTCCATACAGTGCTTAGCAAGCTCCGCAGGGTCGGATGTATTGAGATACCTGGCAGGTATAATTGCATCGGTATCTATATCAGCGCCAAATTTATGGGCCTTCCCCTTTAGTTTCATCTGTAACCTCTCAGTTTTTATTTTGGCTTCACAGTATAATAAAATGCAAAAGGAAAATCTACTAATAATTAAACCAGAATTGGACAGCGGAACGACGCGCAACACCCACCTTGATACTTTATCAAAACGGTAGTAAGGTTAATGAGATTACAGGTGATAAATGAGTATTCCGATTTTACAAGTAGACGCATTCACTGTTTTGCGCTGGGAGCTTCCCTGGTGGCGAAGGCAAGGCCAAAAAAGCCGTTTATCCCGGCTGAAAGATATGAAACCATCCGCAGGCTGATTATATCTACCCTTGGAGGAAAGACCCTATCGGCAAAAGAGATATCGGGCGAAGTCGGCATCTCTGAAAAAGATGTTTACGGCCACCTTGAGCATATCCATAAAAGCGTTGAGAGGGAAGGGGGCCACCTGATAGTCACACCTGCCGAATGTCAGGACTGCGGTTTTGTATTCAAGAAGAGGGACAGACTGACAAAGCCAGGTAAATGCCCTGTCTGCAACGGTGAGTCGATAACAGTGCCGCTGTTTTCGGTCTCCGGTTAAACTCTGTCGTTTGATGATTGATTTTGAGCTTTCGATCCTGTTGACAACAAGTACGCTGAGTTGTAGAGTGCAAAAAACTTTTCAATATTTTGCAGTCTAAAATGGAAAAAAGCTGCTTTTCGGTTATCAATTGAAAATAGAAGATAACAGCAAAGCAGATAATAAATTGTTAAAAATCTAACAAAGAAATTTAATCAACAAATTTGAATAGCTATCGATACATTGAAGTTGAATTATAATAAAATCACAGGGAGAATCAAAATGAGTAATATACTTTTTTCACCTACAACGTTAGGACCCATTACGCTAAGAAATCATATAGTCATGGCGCCCATGACACGATCGCGAGCTATCAATAATATTCCCAATGATCTTATGGCGGAGTATTACGGACAGCGATCAGGGGCAGGTCTCATAATCACCGAAGGGACATCACCTTCACCTAACGGGCTTGGTTATGCGCGCATTCCAGGAATTTTTTCAAAAGAACAGGTTGAAGGATGGAAAAAGGTGACCACTGCGGTACATGTAAAGGGAAGCAAAATATTCGTTCAGCTCATGCATACAGGAAGAATTTCTCATAAAGACAATATGCCTGCCTCAGCCGTAATAATTGCTCCGTCAGCCATTGCGGCAAAGGGGCAAATGTGGACAGATAAAAATGGAATGCAAGATCAGCCTATCCCAAAGGAAATGACTAAAGATGACATTATCAAAACTAAAGACGAATTTATAATAGCAGCAAAAAATGCCATCGAAGCTGGGTTTGATGGTATCGAACTTCATAGCGCAAATGGATACCTTCTTGATCAATTTTTAAATCCGGGTTCCAATCAAAGAAAAGATGAGTATGGCGGAAGCATTGAAAACCGCTGCAGATATATTCTTGAAGTAGCAGAAGCCACAGTTAAGGCAATAGGAAAAGAAAAAACTGGAATACGTCTGTCTCCATACGGAGCGTTTAATGATGTTCAAGGGTTTGAAGAAACAGAATCCGAATATTCTTATCTTGCTGAAAAGCTATATACTCTGGGACTTATATATATACATCTTGTCGATCATTCATCAATGGGAGCACCCAAGGTGGAACTATCCACTACACAGAAAATAAGAGAAAACTTCAAAAACACTCTTATTTTAAGCGGAGGATACGACAAAAAAAGAGCTGAGAAAGATCTGCAATCAGGAGCAGGAGATCTGATTGCCTTTGGCAGACCTTTTATCTCCAATCCGGATCTTGTATCCATGCTTGAAAAAGGAGTTGCTCTATCATCCCCAGACATGAACACTTTTTACACACCTGATGAACACGGCTATACGGATTATCCTTTAGCATCATGAAATAAATGATGTGCCATGATAATCTTAACATGTGTGAGGGGGTTGTTGGGTCAGGGGCTGTGGGGTCAGGCTTGCAAACATTCAATTAAAACAGTATCGATAGCGTCATGGCGGGAAAACCCCGTAGTGAATACCCAGGCGCGTTCTACCATGTCATTGTCCGTGGCAATAAGCTGCAGGACAAAATCAGGCAGGATGATGATAAAAAAACTTTTTCACCTAATTGAGCAGAGATTACTAGAGAGGTATCTCGTCAAAGTGCCGGTTTCCTTTGCCGTAGTTGAAGTAGATCTGGTCAGGCCTGTAACCGGAATACATAAGGGAAGAATCGTGGAAATATGCGAGAGCGGTTGTCGACTGGAGATCGACAAGCTTAGTTTTGATGGTTTCCATCTGTTGAAATGCCTTGATGAAACCGCTGCCTACCGGCTTAGAATTGTGTTACATGACGAGAGCATGGAAATAAAAGGGATTCTCCGCTGGATCAAAAGCGATTCCAGAGGACAGTGGCAGGGTTTTCTGGCTGGCATAGAGTTCGTGGCTTCCATTCCCAAGGAGGACCTTAACAAATTGATCTCCTGATGATTTCTTCCTGTGGAATAATTCATTTTCGGAAATAAGGGAATAGTCCCTTCGATACTGATTATTCTCCTCCTCGTTGCAAGGATACGGAATGAAGAACGTGTACCTGTGAGAAATCTTAAAGGATATCAGGAGTATATGCAAACGACGAAATATCGCTTAATCCCCGGTATTTGGCAGTTCTTTACAAACCAGCCGGGGAAACTGGCCGTGCGCCCTTCAACTCTCAGCAATACGTTGAGATGAAAGGCCCACGATACAACCACTTGCTATGCAACCTTTAGATGTAGTAAAGTCCCATCGGTTTTCATAGCCATTCATCAAACAGTTGATCCCCTGCCTTTTTTGCAGAGATACAATAAAAAATAGCTGATATAAAGGCTTCTTAAAGGGCCTGAAAAGTTACCGAAGGCAGAGTGCAAAAACCTATTCCACAAATTAATGTTCGAGATCTTCAGATCAATCCCCCCATGATTCTGGCTCCAATGGCAGGCCTTACCCACAGCGCCCTGAGGCAGATCGTTTTCGGCTTTGGCGGGGTAGGTCTTTTATCAACGGAGATGCTCTCGGCACGAAGTCTGCCCTCTGAAAGTCCCAGGGTTTCCCCTTACCTGATCAGGACAGATTTGGAAAAACCACTTTCATATCAGCTCCTGATCTCCACAGCCGGGGATATAGCCCAAGCCATAGATGCACTTCATAAATTGAAGGCCGATGCTATCGATTTGAACATGGGGTGTCCGGCTCCTGCTGTAGGCAGGATGGGTGCAGGAATCAGGCTGATGGAAAAGCCAGAGGAAGTCCGCCTCATTGTGGGCGAGGCAAGGAAACGTACCCAACTACCCCTTACTGCAAAGATCCGGCTCGGGATGGAACTCGACGAACAAAAATTAAAGGACTTTTGCACCATGCTCGAAGATGAGGGGATTGATATACTCTCGGTTCACGCCAGGACCAAAAAAGAGTCCTTTGCAAGAAGGCCAAGATGGGAGTGGATTGCCAAGGTAAAGGAGTGGCTCAAGATTCCCGTGATCGCCAATGGCGGGATATTCTCTGTCCAGGATGCGAAAATTTGCCTCAGCGTCTCCGGCGCCGACGGTCTGATGATCGGCCGCGGGGCAGTTACAAAACCCTGGCTTTTTGCCGAGATAGCCAGAGAGGTGTACGGTTGTGAAATTGCTGAACCTGAAGTGTCACTCCCACTTGTTTATGGGAACTTTATAGACCTCTTAAACGAACTCTTTCGTCCTGAACACAGACTAGGGAGGCTTAAGCAATTCACCCCTTACTTTGCCCAAAACTATCAATTTGGACATAACCTGGCAACCAGGGTTCAGTCCAGCAAGAGTGTAGATGAGGCAAGAGAAAGGGCCGGTATCTTTTTTGAAAATGCCACATAATGTAATGGATATAGCACTGAAAGAGACTACGGAGCATCGTTACCAGAATAATCAATAGAAGGCTGCCGCTGATCTGGTCTTCTATCTTTCAAATTGTCAATGCAAAACCTATGTGATAAGGTATCTGAAAAAAGGAGGGTCCATGACCACTAAAAATCTATTTATCCTATCATCTCTCATATTCACAGTAACTATATTTGTTTCCTCTTCTGCCACAGCCGGAGGGAACCCGGCCGATGGAGAACAGGCCTTCGAGAGCATATGCAGCTCATGCCATGGGGCAGTGGGGATAACAGAGATACCCGGTATACCTGTTTTCGCCAACGGAGAGAGGATGAACAAGACCGATGAACAGCTTAAGAACAGCATAAGAAATGGAGTTAATAATCCCGATAACCCGGCAGGGATGGTCATGCCGCCTTTTGGTGGAGGCCCTGTACTTAATGACAAGCAGCTTTCAGATGTAATAGCATATATAAGGAGTTTAAAGAAGAAGTAACATACCGATTTTGCCTGAAAACGCCATCCCTTAACCTCTCAGTTTGCCCTTTATTTTTTTGATGACTTTTTCTAAATCCTTTGATATAGTTCCGTTTCTTTAAGCCTAATTTGTATACTGTATACAATTTGCATTAATCAAACAATTTAAGGAGGAAGTAAATGGAAACTCTGGTAATGCTATCCCCCGTCGCTGGGGTGGTAGGCTTGGTTATCGCCTACCTGATCTATCTCCACATCGCAAAGCAGCCTGTGGGAACCGAAAAGATGAAAGAGATATCAGACATGATCCATGAAGGGGCCATGGTCTACCTGAAGAGGCAGTCTTCAATTGTTGCGATCTTCATGGTAGTGATTTTTATCGCCCTTTCGGTATTCATCAAGCCGTATGGCATTCAAACCGCAATTGCCTTTATTCTAGGCGGGTTATCATCCATGGCGGCAGGATTCTTCGGAATGATGGGGGCCACCAAGGCCAATGTGAGGACTGCCCAGGCGGCAAACTTATACAAACCAGATACTGCCAAGGCCCTTTCAAATGCCTTTAACGGGGGCGCTGTCATGGGACTTTCAGTGGCAAGCATAGGCCTCCTTGGCGTAGGCATTCTGTTTATTATTTTTGGCGGAGACCCTAAGACCGCTGCCATCATCAACGGCTATGCAATGGGCGCCTCATCAATAGCCCTCTTTGCCAGGGTTGGCGGAGGTATATACACAAAGGCGGCAGATGTCGGCTCTGACCTGGCAGGCAAGATTGAAGCCGGTATACCGGAAGACGACCCAAGGAATCCCGGAGTGATTGCAGATAACGTAGGAGACAATGTCGGTGACGTGGCCGGATTGGGAGCTGATATATTCGAATCATATGTTGGCTCAATAATTGCCACAATAGCCATAGGAGCTACCATTTCCGCAGCCAGCCTAGTCTCACTGGGCTCAACAAAGCCCACACTGATGGCCCTTCCTTTGCTTCTCGCCTTTGTTGGGCTTATTGCCTCATTGCTTGGCGTGGCATCCATGAGGATACTGGAAAGCTGGAACCCTGCGGCAGCCCTCAGATATGCAACGTTTATAGCGGCAGGGCTCTTCCTTGTATTCGCCTACTTTTTGGTAGCCAACCTTCAGATGAACATCAATATTTACTGGGCTGTATTTATCGGCTGCGTCGGCGGCATGGCCATAGGTCTTATCACCGAACATTTTACTTCAGGAGGCCCTGTCGAGAGAATTGCCGAGGCGAGCCTTACCGGGCCTGGTACAAATATCATCTCAGGGCTTGCAGTTGGCCTGGAATCTACGGCATTGCCTGTTCTTTCCATTTGTATAGCCATATTTGTGGCAGATTATACAGCGGGACTTTACGGGATTGCTATAGCAGCAGTGGGGATGCTGGCAACAACAGGGATCATCATGAGCGTTGATGCTTACGGCCCCATCGCAGATAACGCAGGCGGGATATCGGAGATGGCAGGCCTTGGTAAAGACGTAAGGAAGGTGACCGACGGCCTTGACGCCCTTGGAAATACAACGGCAGCCATAGGAAAAGGGTTTGCCATCGGCTCGGCTGCCCTTACAGCCCTTGCATTGTTTGCAGCCTTTTCCCAGGCTATCAGTGACAAAACTGGAGTACCATTCAATATCCTGCTCAACGATTCAAAGGTTGTAGTGGGTCTTTTCATAGGCGGGATAATCCCGTTCTTTATAGGGGCCCTTACAATGACTTCCGTTGGCAGGGCTGCATTCAAGATGGTCAATGAGATAAGGAGACAGTTCAGGGAGATCCCTGGTCTTCTTGAAGGCAGGCCGGGTGTAAAGCCTGACGTGGCAAAGTGCATTGACATATCAACGACAGCCGCCCTTCGCGAGATGATCCTCCCTGGGGTACTGGCAGTAGCGGCACCTGTAATCGTTGGATTTACTCTTGGCGCCGCAGCCTTAGGCGGGATGCTGGCAGGGGCGACAGTAACCGGAGTTCTCCTCGCCATATTCATGGCCAACGCAGGCGGGGCATGGGACAATGCAAAGAAGCTTATAGAGGGCGGAGTTCATGGCGGAAAGGGCTCTGATGCCCACAAGGCGGCTGTTGTTGGCGATACTGTCGGCGACCCGTTCAAGGACACGTCAGGACCTGCAATGAACATCCTTATAAAGCTGATGTCCATTGTATCTCTGATTATAGCACCGCTTCTGGTTTGATTTTAACTCCCCCCAACCCCCTCTTAAGATAAGAGGGGGTGCCGCAGGCGGGGCGTTATGATATAATGGAATAGCAGATGAGAGAAGGCTGGCTTTAATACCAACTTAGGTATTGCTGCTGGCCTTTTTTGTATGAGCTGATAGACTTTAATTATGAGGGAAGTCCCTAAATGATAATTATATGGCTCCAATTCATCCTCTGTTCAACAGTTATAGTCCTCTGCGGAACCAATCTGACTAAGTACGGCGATGTAATAGCTGAAAAGACCGGCCTCGGAAGGGCATGGATAGGTCTTGTCCTCATGGCCAGCGTGACCTCCCTACCGGAGCTTATCAACGGCATAAGCTCCGTTGCCTTTGTCGATGCGCCTAATATTGCTCTCGGCGACATCATGGGTAGCTGCGTATTCAACCTCTCCATCATTGCACTTATGGACATCCTTCACGGTCCAAAGCCGATATTTTCAAAGGTTGAACATGGGCACATCCTTTCAGCAGGTTTCAGCGTGATCCTTATCGGGATTGCGGCCATTTCTATACTTTCAAACGCAACTATTCCCGCCATAGGACACATCGGGATATACACGCCCGCGATCATCCTTACCTACATGATCGGAATAAGGAGCCTTTTCCTTTTTGAAAAGAAAAAGATAGTGGAATTTGTGAGTGAGATAGCTGAGGTATTACAGTATGACCATATCTCTGCAAAAGAGGCGATAATTAAATACAGCTTAAATGCATTTGCAATTGTCGGTGCTGCAACATGGCTTCCTTTCATAGGCCACAGACTTGCGGAAGAAACCGGTCTTGGAGAGAGCTTTGTTGGCTCGATCTTCATTGCCATGACGACCTCCCTCCCTGAACTGGTTGTATCTATTTCGGCCTTAAAGATCGGGGCGACGGATATGGCAATAGCAAATCTGTTCGGGAGCAACATGTTTGATATCTTCATCCTGGCCATTGACGATATCTTTTATACAAAAGGTCCCATACTTTCCCACGTCTCAATGAGCCATGCGGTTACCGGGTTCATGGCAGTGGTTATGACCGGGATTACCATAGTAAGCCTCACCTACCGCTTGCAGAAAAAAGCCCTTCTGCGCCTTGGCTGGGACACCATTGCCATACTCTTAGCGTATATTATCAATATATATCTGCTCTATACATTGCGGAGCCACGGATCATGAGGTGACATGAAAATTTAATAGGATATATAATTCTAATATGATATATTCTGCGGAATGCGTCAGAACTGACGTAAGAGCTGCAACAGCGCCACACCTGCAGGAGATGTCCGGCAATGTCCCAGAACCAGGAAACTGCGTCCCACAATGACCGTAAACAGCGTTATGCTCTTGCCCTTGGAGCTCTGGGCGTAGTTTTTGGAGACATCGGGACAAGTCCGCTGTATGCCATGAAAGAGGCCTTTGCAGGCCCGCATTCCATAGTCGCTTCACCTGCTAACGTCCTGGGAGTTCTGTCAATAATCTTCTGGGTCCTCATCTTCGTTGTAGTCATCAAGTATTTGACATTTATTATGCGGGCGGACAACCGGGGGGAGGGTGGCATCCTGGCCCTCCTGGCCATATTGACGCCCCTTGGAGTACCAACGCTTCGCAGGCGCTCCATGTTGATCGCATTGGGCCTTTTCGGGTCCGCCCTCTTATATGGCGACGGTGTAATTACACCCGCCATTTCGGTGTTAAGTGCCGTGGAGGGGTTGGAGGTTGCAACACCGGCCCTCTCTCACTTCGTAGTCCCCATAACCATAGCCATTCTTATCCCTCTATTCCTCTTCCAGAATCGTGGGACAGGCCGGGTTGGAGCGATCTTCGGCCCCATTACCCTGATATGGTTCATTACTATCGCAGCAACGGGCCTGACAGGGATAATAAAACACCCTCAGGTGATTGCCGCAATTAATCCTTTTTATGCAGTTGGGTTTTTTATCGAGAATGGCATTGTCTCCCTTCTCGTTCTGGGCTCTGTGGTCCTTGTAGTCACCGGGGCGGAAGCCCTTTATGCGGACATGGGGCATTTCGGCGTAAAACCCATCCGCCTCGGATGGTATGCGGTCGTTCTTCCTGCATTAACTCTCAACTACTTCGGACAGGGAGCGCTCTTGCTTTCTCACCCTGAAGCAATACAAAACCCTTTTTATGAGCTGGTTCCGTCATGGGGACTGTATCCGATGATATGTTTAGCCACCCTTGCGACTGTTGTAGCTTCCCAGGCCCTCATCTCAGGCTCCTTTTCCCTCACCCGCCAGGCAGTCCAGCTTGGATACCTGCCCCGTGTCACTATCGGCCACACATCTGAAGTGACTGAAGGCCAGATATATATCCCTGAGGTAAACGCCTTCCTGATGGTCGCTTGCATAGCGCTTGTATTATTTTTTCAGAAATCTTCCAACCTTGCGGCGGCTTACGGGATGGCTGTAGTCGGCACCATGATTATAACCACCATCCTCTTCTACTACGTGGCCCGTGAAAAATGGAAGTGGAGCAATCCCCTGGCCGCTTCCCTGATGGCTCTTTTCCTGCTTATAGAAATACCGTTCTTTTTGGCAAACCTGATCAAGTTTATCCACGGAGGGTGGTTCCCTGTAGTTGTTGCAGCAGTCATTTACACCTTCATGTCAACATGGAAGAAAGGGCGCAAGCTGCTTTCAGAAAGCATGGATTCCAGGAGCATGCCTATGGACCTTTTCCTGAGGGACACTTCCATTTCGGGCATTGAGCGCGTGCCGGGGACTGCTGTCTTTATGACCGGGAATCTGGAGGGTGTCCCCACAGTCCTGCTCCACCACCTTAAACATAACAAGGTACTGCATAAAAAGGTTGTGCTTCTGTCAATTCTGACCGAGGAGATACCAAAGGTTGATCCAAGCGAACGCCTCCAGTTTAAGGCCTTGGGGACGGGTTTCTTCAGGATCACTGGCAGATACGGGTTCATGGAAACTCCCAACATTCCCGAACTGCTGGAAGGATGCAAGGGGCAGGAGGGTCTGGACTTCAGGATGGCGGTAACGACCTTCTACCTTGGAAGGGAAACACTTATCGCAAGGGGCAAAAAGGGAATGCCGCGCTGGAGGATGAAACTCTTTGCATTCATGTCCCGTAACGCCCTTGATGCTACGGCATTCTTTGGGATTCCACCTGGAAGAGTAGTTGAATTGGGTATGCAGGTGGAATTATAACAAGAGCATTGGCACTGTTTCTCTCAGGAATTATATAAGGGTTACTCTATGCCCGACACTTCCTCCACTGTCAGTTTCCCATTGCTCTCTTTTAGGTGCCCCATCCTGACCTTCGGGTCATGCTCAAATATCATAAGCCAGTGGCCTTTCAGGGCTTCTCTTAGAACCTTTCTCTTTACCTCCAGAAGCTCAAGGGGATACAGGTCGTAACCCATTATATATGGCAGAGGGACATGTGCCGCAGTCGGGATCATGTCCCCAAGATAAAATGCCGTTTTTCCATCTGACTCG
>JAENJC010000232.1 GCA_016844545.1 Deltaproteobacteria bacterium
GTTTTTTTGAGGGCTTCTGGAAAGAGAACTAAGGAATTGCCGGGATTAAAT
Organism: Deltaproteobacteria bacterium; assembly: GCA_016844545.1. Taxonomy (GTDB): domain Bacteria; phylum Desulfobacterota; class JAENJC01; order JAENJC01; family JAENJC01; genus JAENJC01. The sequence goes on from JAENJC010000232.1 coordinate 52, forward strand.
CTGCCTAAGCGTTTTTCCAAGAGCTCAGGATAAAGCTGGAGTCGTTCTTTTTTATAGTTTCCATATGCAGCAATAATCACGTCTGCAGCTATTAAGCCTGATTCAATTGCTGGTCTGATTCCCTCCCCGCTTTTTGGATGTGCCAGGCCGGCCGCATCACCAATCAGCATGACCCCATCATCCACGAGATTACGGGAGGTCGGCGGATACAGCATGTAGGCATGCCCTTTAAAGTTAGGTGGTATACTTGAGACCTTACCTTGCTTAATCAATAAACGGCTGAAAGATTCGACGTGATTTGATATCCCCACTTTATCTTCACGTCCAAGGCCTATATTCAAATAGCTCCCCTTCCTGAAACACCATCCATAACCCTTCAGGTCGTCACAAAAGAAAAGTTCCGGTATATCGGGCCTTATGCCACACTCTCTCTCCTGTCGATAATCCATTTCAAACTCGATCTCCTTGGCTACTACAACTGGTCCATTTTTGCCGTTAGCTGAATTTATCAATCTCGACACAGGACAGAAATGTCCACCGGCACCGATGATAAGAGGAGTTTTGATACTGTCGTTAAGAATCCAGTGATTATCGTGTCGGTTGATGGTTTTAAGGGACTCACCAAGATGAAGCCTTGCTCCAGAGCGATGCAGAAGATAATGGTCGAATTCGGACCTGCGAATACCATAGCTGACCGTCTTTCCATATTCGTTTAGTATTCCTGTTCCCCCTCTCATGCTGGTCCGAAAACCGGTAATATGTTGTAATATCCATTTTTTACTGTACTCATCAGGATCTATTTGCAAGGTCTTAAAAACTGGAGGAGTGACCCATCCGGCGCAGACCTTGTCCCTGGGAAAGACGCTTTTATCCATAATAAGCACATCCAGGCCGGAACCTCGGAGTTTCCAGGCCAATGATGAACCTGCGGGTCCACCTCCAACGATTAGTAAATCACATGACTCCATATCATCTTCATTTATATTAAACAGGATATACTAAGGAGAACATAAGTATGACGATATTGTACTTGTCATCTCAACTCCCCCTCAATCCCCCTTTTTTAAAGGGGGGCTTGTTTTTCCCCCTCTTTGACAAAGAGGGGTCAGGGGAGATTTTGAAAATTTATATCTTCTTACCAATGAACTCATTAGTAAGTCAGAATGATGTCTTTGAATACAAATGAGATCTCGTCCAGTGGAGATCACTCTTTTCCGGGTGAGCAAAAAGGACCTGAAAAAGTTGCAGAGTGCCGGCAGTAAAGCCCGCTAAAGACCCTGCAAGATAAAGCCGCCATGCCCTGGTGAACTGTTGATCAAACTGTTTGTCAATCTGGCAACTGGCCTCTTCAAACCTCTCCAGCCAGTGCTTCAGGGTCTTGGCATAGTGTAAACGGAGGTTTTCCACATCGGTGACAGAAAATCCCCATGGCTCAAAGATCTCCATCATCTCCCTCAGGGTTGGCGGATAGGCCCCGGGAAATATCCTTTTTTCTATCCATGGATCCATCGGCTCCGCCTTATTCCTTCCAATAGAATGAATCAAGCCGCGCCCGTTTTCCTTCAGACAGCATTTTATGACCCTCCCAAGTTCCCGGTAATTGTTTGTGCCGACATGTTCCAGCATCCCCACCGATACAAAGGCATCAAATCTCTCTGATATGTTCCTGTAATCATCTTCTATATATTCGACTCTCTCACTGAGCCCTAATGCCTGTGCTCGTTCCCTTGCAAAAAGAATCTGCTGGTGGGAGATATTAAAGGCCTTAACCTTGACGCCGTAGTGCTTTGCCATATGGAGTGAAAGCCCGCCCCAGCCACAGCCCGCCTCTACCACAGTCTCTCCAGGCTTTAGCTGAAGCTTGCGGCTTACATGATCCATCTTTGCAACCTGGGCCTCTTCCAGAGTCATATCGGCCGAGGCAAAGTAAGCACATGTGTACTGCATGTTTTCATCGAGCCAAAGCCTGTAAAAGGGATTCCCTATGTCATAATGGTGGTGAATATTTTCCCTGGAGCCGGAAAGAGAATTGACACGTGGCCTGTTGATTATCCTTGATACCCTGCCCGTGATAGAGTCGTCCTGTGATGCCTGATATATCGCCCGGTAGACCGCTTCCAAGAGCTCGACCAGATTCCCATCTATCTCAATCTTACCTTCAGCGTAAGCATCTCCAAAATGCAGGTTTGGATTGGCTAAGAGCTTTAACAGAGTTTTACGGTTGTGAATAATGATTCTGGCTACAGGCCTGTCGTGGCTGGAGGAGATTTCTTCGCCAGTCCATAAAACAAATTTGATAGGAGGCCTTCCCATACGATCCAGCATCCTGAGAAGCAGCCATTTTTCAATACCGTAGGCCCTCTCCTTGGCAGTCAGTATCCCCACCTCTTTGTTTATAAGGACGTTGTTCATACCTTCCTCCCGTGCTCCCAAAGAATAGTCAATGGCCAATTAGAGAGATTATCTGTAAGTTTAAACACATTTTTAAAATTGTCAAATAACTAATGAAGGATGTCTATTGCTATAAGGAGGGCAGGATGACTATGAGGCGCTCACAGGGGAGTTGAAGAGTAGTCTTGTATAAAACGATTTGAGATTTGATTTAGTACTAAAATGTTGCTGTCGCAAGGGAGATATTGGGTGAGT
>JAENJC010000065.1:0-7059 GCA_016844545.1 Deltaproteobacteria bacterium
TTCATAATTTAAAATTGATTCAGGAACCTAACATCATTTTCAAAGAAGAGCCTTATATCATTTATCTTGTATTTCAGCATGGCGATCCTCTCTATCCCCATGCCGAAGGCAAAACCCGTATATATCTCAGGGTCGTATTTAACAAAATTGAACACGGCCGGATCAACCATCCCGCAACCCATAATCTCAAGCCAGCCTGTGCCTGAGCAGACCCTGCACCCGTCACCCCTGCAAAGAACACACTGGATATCTACCTCAGCAGACGGTTCTGTAAAAGGGAAGAAGCTCGGCCTGAACCTTAAAGATACGTCCTCTCCAAACATCTCGCCAACGAAGGTCTTAAGTATCCCCTTGAGGTCTCCAAAGGATATCCCCTTGTCCGATGTATGGGTTCTGAGAACTATATCTTCGGATATATAGAAGGTATCCTGCATGTCCCTGGCTGGATGGTCTCTGGGGATATTCAGGGCCTCAAAATTGTAGTAATCGGTCTCAATCTCCGGGCCGTCAGCCACAGAAAATCCTATCCTTGTGAATATCCCTACCACCTCATCCATCACAATGGAAAGAGGATGCCTTTTCCCTACCTGTACCCTTCTGCCAGGCAGAGTGATATCAACCTTCTCTTTCTTTAGAGAATCCTCAGTGGCCTTCTTCTTTATGGAGAGGAGCCTTCCGGTAAAGGCAGCCTCAATGGTGTCTTTTACAACATTTACAAGCTGTCCAAAGGCTGGGCGCTCAGACGGAGAAAGGCTCCCCATCTCCTTCATGGTCGCCGTAATCTCACCCTTCTTTCCGAGATAACGGGCCTTCACGGAGATGAGCTCCTGCTCGTCAGGCGCCTTATCTATAAGGACAAGCGCCTCTTCCTTAAGCCTTTCAAGACTTCCCTTCATCTTATTGAATGTTTTCTTTGGCGATCGTTATAAGCCTGGAAAAACCGGCAGGATCGTTCACGCAGAGGTCGGCCAAAACCTTCCTGTCAAGATCGACACCGCCTTTTTTAAGGCCGGCTATGAACTTGCTGTACGAAAGGTCTGCCATCCTCACAGCCGCATTTATCCTGGTGATCCAGAGGGCCCTGAACTCTCTCTTCCTGACCTTCCTGTCCCTGAATGCGTAGTTGAGACCTTTATCTATGGTCTCCATAGCGGTCTTCAGACGTATCCTTCTGCTGCTATAAAAACCCTTTGCCAACTTCAGTATCGCTTTTCTCTTGTTTTTACCTTTAGGTCCTCTTTTTACTCTGGGCATTTCATTACTCCTTGATAAATTTTATCCTTCATCCTTCATCCTTCATCCTTAAAGATAAGGTATCAACCTCTTCATGTTCTTTTCATCCACCTTTGCAACAAGGCCGCCCTTCCTCAGTCCCCTCTTTCTTGAGGTCGTCTTACTTGTAAGGATATGTCTGGTGTTGGCCTTGCTCCTCTTTACCTTTCCTGAGGCCGTAAGTTTAAACCTCTTGGCAGCCCCTTTATTCGTCTTTAGCTTTGGCATATGCCCTCCTTTGTATTTATAAACGATTCAACAACAGAGACACTGAGGCACTGAGAAAACAAATAAATCAAATATATTTTACTCTGCGTCTCTGTGCCTCTGTGGTTAATTTTATCTTTTTTAGACTTAAATATTATTTCTTTGGTGCAATAATCATCGTCATGTTCCTTCCTTCCTGCCTGGGAGACTGCTCTATCACACCATACTCCTTTACCATCTCCGCCATCCTGTCGAGTAATGCCCTTCCAAATTCAGTATGGGCCATCTCCCTGCCTCTGAATAAGACCACCACCTTCGCCTTGTTACCGTCTTCCAGAAACCTGAGTACATGCTTGAATTTAAACTGAAAGTCATGCTCCTCAGTCTTCGGCCCAAGCTTTACCTCTTTAACAAGAACCACGCTCTGCTTCTTCTTAGCCTCATGACTCTTCTTGCTCTGCTGGTATTTAAACTTTCCATAGTCCATGATTCTACATACAGGCGGAGTCGCCCCTGGAGATATCTCTACCAGATCCAGCCCTTCAGCCTCAGCCGCAGCCAGTGCATCCCTTACGCTCATGATGCCGAGTTGAGCTGCATCGCTCCCGAGCACCCTTATCTCATTAGCCCTTATCATCCTGTTGATTCTTACAGTGTCCTTAGCGATATTCGTTACCTCCTGTAGATTAAATTCTCTTCCATTATAGATATAAACCCGTCTATATCCATAGAACCAAGATCTTCGCCGCTTCTCTTCCTGACAGAAACTCCCTGGTTTTCCATCTCTTTATCGCCAACAACAAGCATATATGGTATCTTCTGCATCTGTGCCTCGCGGATCTTGTAACCTATCTTTTCGTTCCTCTTATCTATATCCGCCCTTATCCCGGCCTTCCTAAGTTTATCAAGGACACCGTCGGCATAAGCAATCTGGTTGTCTGTTATGGTCATTACCAACGCCTGAACTGGGGCAAGCCATGTCGGAAAGGCCCCGGCATAATGCTCAATGAGAACTCCAAAGAACCGCTCAAGGGAACCCATAAGCGCCCTGTGTATCATAATAGGCCTGTGCTTTTTACTGTCTTCTCCGATATAGTTCACGTCGAACTTTTCAGGGAGGTTGAAGTCCACCTGAATAGTGGAGCACTGCCAGGAACGTCCGATAGAATCCTTTATCTTCAGGTCTATCTTTGGACCGTAAAAGGCCCCGCCTCCCTCATCCACCTTGTATGAAAGGTTGTGCCTTTCAAGTCCCTCTCTAAGCGCCTCTGTTGCCTCATCCCACACTGCTGGCTCGCCTACAAACTTCTCAGGCCTTGTAGAAAGATATGCCTCGAACTCGCTGAACCCAAATGTCCTCAGTATATAAAGCACAAAGTCAATGACCCTGTCTATCTCTGATCCAAGCTGTTCACGGGTGCAGAATACATGGGCATCATCCTGGGTAAACCCCCGCACCCTCATAAGCCCATGAAGGACACCCGACTTCTCGAACCTGTATACGGTGCCCAACTCCGCCAGCCTTATCGGAAGGTCCCTGTAGCTCTTCATGGCCGAGTTGTAGATCATGATATGGAACGGACAGTTCATAGGCTTGAGCTCATACTCAAACCCCTCTACATCCATGGGAGAGTACATGCTCTCCCTGTAAAAATCCCAGTGCCCGCTCTGCTTCCAGAGGTCAAGCCTGGCTATGTGGGGCGTAAACACCAGCTCATAACCTGCCTTGTAATGCTCATCCCTCCAGAAGTCCTCTATGGCCTTCCTGATCCTCGCACCCTTTGGATGCCAAAGGACAAGCCCTCCGCCAGCCTCGTCGTTTATGCTGAAGAGGTCAAGCTCCTTTCCAAGCTTCCTATGGTCCCTTTTCTTGGCCTCTTCGAGCTTATCAAGATGGCCCTTCAGTTCATCCTTGGTAAGGAATGCAGTTCCATAGACCCTTTGGAGCATCTTATTCTTTTCATCACCACGCCAGTAAGCTCCGGCAATTGACAAAAGTTTGAATGCCTTTGCCTTGCCTGTATAACGAAGATGCGGGCCGCGGCAGAGGTCAACGAAATCACCCTGTTCATAGACAGAAAAGGTCTCATCAGGGAAGCCAGCTATCAGCTCCAGCTTGTAGTCCTCGCCTTTTTCTTTAAAGAGGCTGATGGCATCAATTCTCGAAAGCTCCTTCCGAACTATGGGTAGGTTCCGCTTTACGATCTCGGCCATCCTCTTCTCTATAGCGTCAAGGTCTTCGAGCGTAAAGGGCCTGTCAAGGTCGAAGTCATAGTAGAACCCGTCCTCAATGGCAGGGCCTATGGCAAGCTTCGCCGATGGATAAAGCTCTTTCACTGCCTGGGCAAGGATATGCGCAGAGCTGTGACGTAATACCTCAATTTCTTCTGTACTCAAAACATCTCCACTCTGGATAAACGGCCCGAGCCCAAGACGGGCGTAGGCGGCCGATCATGAACAGACCGGCACTTTTTTATATCAGCCCTGACGGCTGACAGTTCTTTCATGGTAGGCACGGGCAGGATTGAACTGCCGACCCCTTCCGTGTCAGGGAAGTGCTCTCCCACTGAGCTACGCGCCTGAAAAAATAAGCGTTCTTTATATCAGTTGAGCCCAAACTTGTCAAGTAAAATATGGTACTTAGCCGGCAAAAGGGGGGACGACAAGGGATCAATCCGCCTTTGGTATCACTATAATGCTTGACTCCTTGTCCATGAAATATTTCTTCTTATCTTCCTCGTAATTGTACCCGATCTCGGTACCAGCCGGGATATTGACATTCTTGTCTATGATCGACATGTTGATCTTGCACCCTTCCCCTATCTCTACGCCGTCCATGATTATCGAATTGATTATACTGGCACCGCTGTTGATGTGAACGTTTCTGCCAAGGACAGAATCCTGGACATTGGCGCCGGTCACTATGCACCCCTCCGATACCACGGAGTTTATCACACTCCCCCTCTTCCCTTTTTTGTCATAGCAGAACTTGGCTGGAGGAGCGCCGTAGCTGGCCGTCCGGATCGGCCACTTGGAGTTGTAAAGGTTGAATGTGGAATCTATCCTCCTCAAGTCCATATTGGTCTCCCAGTATGTCTTTATGGTACCCACGTCCCGCCAGTATCCTCTTTCTATTTCAGAGGCGCCTGGGACGTTGTTGGTCATAAAGTCATAGACGAAGAGGCGGGACTTCTTGTAGATACTCGGGAGGATTGATTTTCCGAAGTCATGTTCCGTGTCTTCCTTGGCATCCTCTTCGAGGACATCTATCAAAAAATCTGTGTTGAATATGTAGTTGCCCATGGAGATCAATGCCTTTGTTGGGTCGTTAGGCATGGGAATAGGGTTTTTAGGCTTTTCCTGAAACCCCTGGATCCTGCCTTTCTTGTCAGCCTGGATGATCCCGAACTGGCTGGCCTCCTCCAATGGGACAGGAAGGGCGGAAACGGTGACATCAGCCTTATTCTTGATATGGAACTCTATCATCTGCCTTATGTCCATCCTGTATACATGGTCTGCACCGAAGATTAGGACGATATCAGGGGCAAAACGCTTTATGAGATTAATATTCTGATATATGGCATCTGCGGTCCCCTTATACCACTCCTCTCCGGTCCTCATCTGGGCCGGAACAATAGTGACAAACTGGTCCCTGAGAACGGTCCCAAATCTCCAGCCGTCCTTCAGGTGCTCCATTAGGGACTGGGCCTTGAACTGGGTCAGTACGTAAATCGAGTAGATACCGGAGTTTACCAGATTGCTCAGGACAAAATCTGTAATCCTGTACTTCCCTCCGAACGGGACTGCCGGCTTGGCCCTTTCCTGGGTCAAAGGGAACAACCTGGTCCCCTTACCGCCAGCCATGACCATAGCCAAGACCCTCATGTTTTCCATTGCCATATCGACCCCCTCAAACTGGATTTATACCAAGTTGCTTTCAAATATCTCCCTTTAAGATTAATGAAAGCTTACTTGGGATTATGACCAGGATAGCTTGATTCGGGCATTATATCAGGGATGAGTAAAAAAAGAACCAAGATTAATACCAAGTTGCTTGCAAAGATCTACTATTGCCATTAATGAAAGCTTACTTGGGATTATACCTGAGCATTCAAAAGTCGTTAATTGAATGCGAATTGGTATAAATGACCGTTACTGAGATCCCTGCATCTTTGCGAGCAAACTACCTTTTCCTAAGTAACTTTAATACCTCACTCAGCGGCCTTGTATTCAGCACATCCTTCTTCTCAACCCATCCGCGCCTTGCCGTATTGACCCCAAACTTGATATTGTCCATATGGTGCTTCACATGTGTGTCGGTTGAGATAACAAGCATAACCCCCATATCCTTCGCCAGCTTGCAATGGATGTCGTTCAGATCAAGCCTGTCGGGGTAGGAGTTTACCTCCATAGCGACATTATACTTTTTTGCTGTCTCAAAGAGCTTTTCCATATTCAGGGGATATGGCTCCCTCCCGGTCAGCAAGCGACTTGTAGGATGGGCAATGACATTCACCAAGCCTGTCTCCATGGCGGTGATTATTCTTTTCGTCATATCATCTTCAGTCATATTAAACTTGGAGTGAACAGCGGCAACCACTACATCCAGCTTTTTCAATGCTTTCTCATCAAGGTCTAAAGTCCCATCACCCCTGATATAGACCTCTGTTCCTTTAAGAATCATGAACCGAGAGCCGTAAGCCGTGAGCCGTTTGTTGAACTTGTCAATCTCTTCTATCTGCTTCAGCAGCCTCTCCTCGTTAAGCCCGTGGGCGATTCCCACCGCCTTGGAGTGGTCTGTTATGGCAATATACTCGTAACCCTTTTTAACGGCATAATCCACCAGCTCTTCTACGGTGTTCCCACCGTCGCTCTCCTTTGTGTGGACATGGAGGTCGCCTTTGATCTCCTCGACCTTGATTAAGTCAGGCAATCTCCCCTTTTCAGCAGCCTCTATCTCCCCCCTGTTTTCCCGAAGCTCCGGCGGAATCCAGGGAAGCCCCACGGCCTTATAGACTTCCTCTTCAGTCTCTCCAGTGATCCATTTTTCGTCATTTTCCCTGAATACCCCATATTCGCTGATTTTGAGACCCATCCTTTTGGCCCTGTCGCGGATGGCGACGTTATGGGCCTTTGAACCAGTGAAGTACTGGAGAGCTGCGCCGAACGCCTTCTTCTCCATAACCCTTACGTCCGTCTGCATGCCGTTCTTTAGCACAACTGTTGTCTTTGTCTCCCCCCTTGCAACAACGCTCGCCACATCAGGAAATGCAACAAATCTCTCCATGACAGCGACCCCTTTCCTGCATGTTACGAGGATATCCAGGTCTCCTATGGTATCCTTCCAGCGCCTGAGGCTTCCGGCAGGGACGACATCTATCACTCCAGGCATCTTTTTCAAATACTCCACAATCTGGTTGGCATAAGAAAGTCCGACAGCCAGTCCGAACCTACCTGCGCCTGCTTTAAGACTCTTTATCCCCTTGAGTATCTTCTCTTCAGACTTCTCGCCCATTCCGGGAAGGTCGCGGAGTTTACCTTCTTTGCCCGCCTTTTCAAGCTCTTCAACAGACCTTATCC
>JAENJC010000065.1:7101-9787 GCA_016844545.1 Deltaproteobacteria bacterium
AGAGTTGGCGAAAGCTCCTTCAGAAGCTCCTGATGGAAATGGCACTTTCCTGTCTTCAATATCTCAACGATCTTCTCATGGAGGCTCTCGCCAATCCCCGGAATCTCCTCAAGCTCCTCTTCGTTCCTCTCAACAATGCTCTTTATATTCACAGGGAGGCTTTCTATGACAAGCCCGGCGTTCCTGTAAGAACGTATCCTGAAGGGGTTGTCTCCCTTGATCTCAAGAAGATCGGCAATCTCATAGAATACCTTTGCAATATCGAGGTTCTCCATATTTATGAAGGTTATATTATGATTCGGAAATCGTCAACTCCCAAGATGGCTTCACATCAGCTTTGTCAATTAATGCTCCCTTTTGTCTTTCACTTTACCTTGTCTTTGTGGTAAATATCCCTTCCATCGATTCAGAGAGGAAACAAGCTTGCAAAAAGAGATAAGGAAACAGGTTTTTAGACTTGCCATCCCTGCGGCATTGAGCAGCCTCCTCCAGAGGACTGTGAGTATCTTCGACATATTCCTGGTAGGAGGGCTTGGGGCATCCTCCATTGCAGCAGTTGGTATTGGACAGCTTAGCATCTTTGTAGCCATGACGATATTCCTGGGCCTTTCGGCAGGGACAACGGTAGTCATTGCCCACCTGGTTGGCGCTGAAAAGGGACAAGAGGCTGGGAAGACTGGATATCAATCTATTCTCGTAGTATCTAGCGTCGCCGTTCTCATAAGCCTTATCGGAATAGCCTTCAGTTCTGAGCTGCCTCTCTTCATGGGGGCTGATGCAGAGGTCACGCTGATAGCCGACACCTATCTCAAGATAATCTTTTACGCCTTCATATTCACAACTCTTGTAAACATTCTGACAGGGATAATGCACGGTCATGGGGACACAAAGACTCCACTGAAAGCGATTATCTTCGTCAATATCCTCCACTTTGTGATTGCATATCCGCTTATATACGGGAAGTTTGGATGCCCACAAATAGGGGTTCCCGGCGCCGCCATAGCCATAGGGGCATCAGAGGCGGTTGGGGCTGTCTGGCTTTTTTGGGCTGCCCTGAGAAAAGGGTATATAAAAAAGGGACCCATAGATACCCTGCTTACCAGGAGGGTCCTCCAAGTGGGGATGCCTGTGGCGTTTGACAGGGTCATACAACAGCTTGGGCAGATGGCATTTGCCATGATTGTGATGGGTTACGGGACAGCGGCTTACGCAGCCCACCAAATAGGCCTTTCCATTGAGGCATTTTCCTTCATGCCGGGCCTTGGCCTATCAATAGCGGCGGCGACAATGGTAGGGCATAGTTTAGGGGCAGAAAAGGCGGATAGGGCAAAGATAAGCACGATTGAGGCGACCCGCCTGGCCGTCATAATCATGACTACCATGGGACTCTGCTTCTTCTTCCTTCCTTATCTGTTTATGAGGGCATTCACGACAGACCCGCAGGTGATCGAGCATGGGACTGTGTTCCTCAAGATCGTTGCCATACTCCAGATACCTCTGGCAATCTCAATGGTGCTTGCCGGGACTTTAAGGGGCGGGGGGGACAGCAGATATTCGATGTTGACCACCATTGCAGGGATGTGGTTATTCAGGATACCTGCAGCCCTTATCCTTATAAAGTTTTTTCATGTGGGACTCTATACGACATGGTCTCTCATGATATTTGACTGGCTTATAAGGGTTTCACTGTTTGTATATAGATACAGGTCAGGAGAGTGGCAAAAAAAGGTATGACTGCCGCAAGGAGTAAGAAGTAAACTTGCATAAAACAGATGGCAGCGCTGGAATATCTGAGGCCGCTAAAGCAGTTGAGACTCATTGAATCTGCCGACAATTGCCTTAACATCTCCGAGCTTGCCATCCACTGGGCAGCAGAGCGTCTTTACGGCGTCGAGGGTCACGGCCCGTATGATGATTTAGCCCTTGAGTTTAGGTTTTTATTTTGGTATTCTGCATTGCAGACATGTTAAACTATATAGCTTTTGTCGGGAGAGTCTTATGCGTCATACAATATCAGTTCTGGTAGAAAATGAGTTCGGTGTCCTTTCCAGGGTAGCCGGGCTTTTCAGCGGAAGAGGTTTCAATATAGAATCTCTCTGCGTTGCGGAGACGCTGGAACCGTCTGTATCAAGGATGACTATTGTAACCAGAGGGAATGAGCAGATCCTTGAGCAGATCATTAAGCAACTCAACAAGCTCATTAATGTCATAAAGGTCATAGATTTCCAGAAGGGTGAATGCGTCGAGAGGGAGATGGCCCTTATAAAGGTCTCCGTGGACGACAAGACCCGTTCTGAGTTACTTTCCATAGTCGACATATTCAGGGGGAAGGTAGTAGATGTTAGCCCAAAGTCCTACACCGTTGAGATGACAGGTGACGATAGTAAGATAAAGGCCCTCATTGATCTTCTACAGCCTATGGGGATTAAAGAGGTAGTAAGGACCGGGAAGGTCGCAATTGCCAGGGGGACGAAATAAGCCAATCGTTCAAACGGTTTAAACGAATTATTAAAAAACAGGAGGATAAGATGCAGGTTTACTATGACAAGGATGCGAATTTAGAGTTGATCAGGTCCAAGAAGGTTGCGGTTATCGGCTACGGTAGCCAGGGACATGCCCATGCCCAGAACCTCAAGGAAAGCGGCGTAAATGTGATTGTTGGTTTAAGAGAGGGAAAGTCCTGGGA
>JAENJC010000066.1 GCA_016844545.1 Deltaproteobacteria bacterium
GAACTCTCTTGTGTACTTCCCATTTGGAACTCTTTCCATTTGACACCTCCAGTTTGTATTCTACCAAACTTTCGTGTCTACTTTTTTCAGCTTACCTCATCGTTAAGCCAGCATTGATGGTCTGGGCAACCTGGGACCGGACGCTGAGGATCAATTCTCTTAGTTCCGTTAGGAGTATTTCAGGTTTGGCTACTGCTTCAGTTTTCTTTCGTGGCTTGGTAGGCTTCATTTCGTCCCTCCCGGATAAAAACTGGGGTCTTGAAAAATCGTCTCCCGCCCTTTTCAATCTGCTGAAAGATAACACATTTTCATATTACAAAACAATCCCAAAACACGGGTAGCTTGGCAAGGCAGGAAATATTGATGAGGGATGAAGGATGAGGGGATATCGAAAATATTCAATCTGTGAATGGATGAAGCGAAGGCATGAGGGTTGCCCTGGCATGAGCTTGACTTGAGGAAAACGATTCTTCGACAGGCTCAGGACGAGCGGACCGTTGCGGGCTTATTTCTTTATCAATCCTTTCAGGTCAAAACAGATTATCCCTTCTTTCTCAAGGGCCTTCTTCTGTGTCTTGGATATCTCATCCATAGAGAACAGGGCAAAGTATTCCTTCCTCTTCCCTATCCTCCATTTGACATATTCCGCCTTTTCCTTGAGCCTCTGCGCCTCGGCCTTTGTGAACCTTCCTCCCTTGAGCTTGCATTCCCCAAAAAGGACTTTCCCTTCATCGTCGCTGATGGCGACTATGTCTATCTCCACGTCTCCTTTTTTTGTCCAGAACCCCCCGACCCTGTTAAATTTGAAGGGAAGGGCGTCCTCCATATTCCTTCTCAGGAGCAAGGCCTTTATAAGCTCTTCAAATGCGCCTCCCATAAATGTCGAAAGGTCGTCTATTATTTTTTTTGTCAATCCCTTTTCATCGCCTATCTCTATGAGGCTCTGGTTCTTGAATATATACCTGAACCAGAACCTGAGCGCCGGGTCTTTTATGTGATATCTGCCTGTCTTTGACCCGTGCTTTAGTTCGGTAACCGGCGTCCTTCTTTCGAGAACCTGGTAGTAGGATGTAAGTTCATCAAGGTACTTGCTTATGCTGTTGATATTTATCCCCGCGCCGTCTGCTATCCGGCCCATCTGCGTCTCTCCCCCTGCGATTACCTGGAGTATTGAGAAGTAGAGATGATAGTTCTTTCCGAACTCCTCTATTAGCAGTTCCTTACCTTCGCTCTGTAATGGCGCATCGGTCTCGCAATAGAGCTTCCTGATTATATCTGTATGCGGCTTCCCGAACAGGCCGTATCTGTCGGAGAGGAAGTAGTATTTCGGGATTCCGCCGAACAGAGTGAAGTAAAAGGGGAGATAGGCTGCGGGATCAAGGTGGTGGTCGGTAAGTATCTCCGTAAGGGCATCAGGGTCAAGCGGTTCTATGAAAAGCCTTGCCGTGGCCCTGCCGAAGAGGGGCTCTTTCTCCCCCTCAAATATCTTCTTCATCAGGGTGAATACGGAGCCTATGAATATATAGGCGCCTTTAATCTTGTCCTTCTCCTTGTGCCAGTGTTTCTGGATAATGGAAAAAACAGAGGGGTCAACAAACTCAAAGTTCTGAAATTCGTCAAAGACTATGATCAGGCGGTGCTCTTTCATATAGCTGAACAGGAACGCAAAGAAGTCATCAAAACTCCTGAATGAAACCGTCTTTATAAGAGGTATCCTTTCGGAGAGAAGGTCTCTGAACTCCTCAAGGAGTATGTGCGGCTTCTTCTTTGAAACAAAGAGATAGAGGAGGTTCCCCTGGTCTTGAGAAAACCGCCTTATAAGCTCGGTCTTCCCGACCCTTCTTCTGCCGGCAATAACGACCATGTGGGATTTCCGTGCAGAAAGTGATGCGATCTCGGAGAGTTTTGAAAGCTCTTTTTCCCTGTTATAGAATTTCATGGCCAGACCATATCATACTTTTTTGTATGATACAAGAGTGTATTATAATTACAACCGGGCAGCTTGGCAAGGCAGGAAATATTGATGAGAAATGAAGGATGAGGGGATATCGAAAATATTCTATCGAGGAGGATGATGGGGCTTGTATCTGATACTGCCTTCATTGCAGCTTCTCTAATACCTTTACTTCTTTTTCCAGTTTGTCGGAAGCCATCCTTATAGAATCAATGCGATACTGTTATGTGAACCCCCCGGAGTATGGTATACTTGCAACTCCTTAGATCAAAACGGATATGAGAGTCAACGATAAGGCGCTGAAAGGAAGCATGTCAACTGAATCGGTTCTTAGCTTTTTTGCAACAACACCCAAGGGGCTTGAGCCCCTTCTTGCCAAGGAGCTGAGCGAGTTCGGGGCAGAGAATATTTCTGAAACCATCTCAGGGGTCTCTTTCTTTGGCACACTTGAGGTCGCCTACAGGGCATGTTTGTGGTCCAGGATAGCCAGCAGGGTCTATCTGCCGGTTTCGGAGTTTCCTGCATCTACCCCTGAGGAGCTTTATTACAACATCAGGGCAATCCCGTGGGAGGAGCATCTCACCCAGGAAGGTACGTTTAAGGTTTCAAGCAATGTATCGGCGTCTCAGATAACCCATTCACACTATGCATCCCTTAAGGCAAAAGATGCCATTGTAGACCGGTTCAGGGACATGAGCGGCGTCCGGCCCTCCGTAGACCTGATACGTCCCGACCTCTGCGTAAACATACACATACAGAAGGACATGGCAATCGTAAGTCTCGACCTGGCAGGAGAGAGCCTGCACCGCCGTGGATACAGGGAGGAGGGGGCGGAGGCTCCGCTTAAAGAGAACCTGGCTGCTGCCATTCTGCTCTACTCCAAGTGGCCCTCTGTGGCAAAGGACGGCGGTGCGCTTGTAGACCTCATGTGCGGTTCAGGGACACTACCTATTGAGGCTGCACTTATTGCCGCAGACATCGCCCCTGGACTCCAGCGCCCATATTTCGGCTTCCTGGGGTGGAGGGGGCATGAGAGATCTATATGGGATTCGCTTATCAAAGAGGCAGAAGGGCGGCGAAAGATCGGACTCTCCATCCTTCCAGCGATCTTAGGATTTGACAGGGACTCATCAGCTATAAAGACCTCTATATCCAATGCAGAAAAGGCGGGGCTTAAAGGTAAGATAAGGTTTGAACAGCGCGAGGTCTCGTCTATAGGAGAGATTAAAGGGTTTGGGAAAAAGGGTCTTGTGATAGTAAATCCCCCTTATGGGGAACGCCTCGGCAGCGAGGACGAACTTAAAGGTCTCTATCTTGAGATAGGGAACCAGATAAAGAGGAGCTTTGTCGGCTGGAAAGGGGCTGTGTTTACCGGGACGCCCGGATTGGGTAAGGAGCTCAGGCTCAGGCCAAGAAGGGTACGCACCCTGTATAATGGTGCCCTGGAATGCAAGCTCCTCCATTTTGATGTTGAACCAAGGTGGTTTTACAAAGATGGCGAGAAATTGGAAAATCTCCCCCAACCCCTCTTTGCTAAAGAGGGGGGTAAATTAATTTCCCCCTTTGAAAAAGGGGGATTAAGGGGGATTTCTCTCAGCCCCGGGGCAGAGATGTTTGCCAACCGGGTTCGAAAGAATTTAAAAGGGATAGGGGCATGGGCAGAGAAAAACGGCATATCCTGCTACAGGTTGTATGATGCTGATATGCCTGAATATGCTGTAGCCATAGATATCTATGACAAGTGGGGGCAAGTTCAGGAGTATGAGGCTCCAAAGAGCATTGATGAGGCAAAGGCAGATATGAGACTAAAGGAGGTGATGGAACTCCTCCCTCATATCCTACAGATACCATCGAACAGGTTATTCCTCAAGGTAAGAAAACGTCAGAAAGGTCTATCCCAGTATCCTAAATTCGATGACCAGCGCAGGTTCCACCAGGTGCAGGAGGGGAACTGCATCTTCCTCGTAAACTTCACAGACTACCTTGATACAGGGCTCTTCCTCGACCACCGCCCGACCCGTTTCATGATACAGGATATGTCAAAGGGAAAGTCTTTCCTGAACCTCTTTGGATACACCGGTGCTGCCACTGTCCATGCCGCCAGGGGGGGAGCCATATCTACCACAACAGTGGATATGTCAAAGACATATATCGACTGGGCAAGAAAGAATATGACGCTAAACGCCTTTACAGGCCCCGGCCATGAGTTCATCCAGGCCGACTGCCTGGAATGGCTCGCCTCGGAGAAGAGGCGTTTTGATCTCATATTCCTCGACCCGCCCACATTCTCCAACTCAAAGCGGATGGACGAGACATTGGATATTCAGCGTGACCATGTAGAGATGTTACGAATGACCGCTAAACTCTTAAACAGAGACGGCATCCTGATCTTTTCCAACAACAACAGGAAGTTCAAGATGGATCTGGCATCTCTTTCAGGCTTGAATAGCGAAGATATAACTCAAAAAACGATACCAAAGGACTTCGAGCGAAATCCCCGGATACACAACTGCTGGAAGATAACCATCAAGAAATGATGCTGCCTTGCAAAGACCCGGCATACTGCTTCATAATTGCGCCAAAATAAAGCCTGCCTAATGTTCTATTACGCCCTGATCCACCCTGAAAAACCGTTTAATTTTATTCATAATATTTTTTTGTGCAGATTTCTCTGCCTCTTTTTTATCCTTTTCTGACGCGGCCTCGCTTTTAACATTATTAAGCTCACTTAATCGTCTGGCCAGGAGTTCGCTCAGTCTTTCAGCAAGATCAGGGTTCTCAACAAATACGCCTTGAAATGCCTGTGAGGCAATCACAAGGCATGAGGTGTCTTCCCGCGCAATTACGGTTGCGGTCCTTGGATCTCCAGCAAGAAGACTCATCTCCCCGAAAAAATCTCCTGGTTTCAGGTTAGTTATAAATCGCTCATCCCCTGACTCATCCTTCAAAACCACATCCACACTGCCACTGCGGATCAAATAACAGGTATCGCCAGTGTCGCCCTGCCTGACGATGACTTCTCCCTTTCCAAAGAGGTTGATCCTTGAGGATGAGGAAACCTTCTTCAGTTCCTCATCACTGAGAGGCCCCAGGAAGTCGATCTCCCTCAAAGCGGCCAGGGACATCTCTCCTGAAGGCGCATCTTCCTCGGTCTTATAATGAATGGTCCTGACAGGGAAAGGAATCTCTATACTGTTCCGCCTAAAGGCGTACCATATCTTGCTATACAGATCATCCCTGACAAGGGGAAGTATGGATTGAGAGACATCTATCCAGGCCCTAAATTTGTAATTTATGGAAGAGTCTCCAAAGTTCCCTATCAGGACCTCAGGCTCCGGTTTTTTTAGGACAGAATCGGTGTTTCTGGCTATATCAAGAAGGACCTCCTTCACCTTGTTGGGAGGTTCGTGGTAACCGGCGCCAACCACCACTTCAACTACATGAAGGGGCGTGGGGTGGGAGCAGTTCTCAAGGACCCCCTCTGCCAGCATCCTGTTCGGCAGGTATATGCAGTTGTTCTCCCTGGTCAAAAGCCTCGTGGTGCGCCAGGTCACTTCCATGACCTGTCCCTCTTTATCAGCGACCCTTACCCAGTCTCCCTTTGCAACTATCCTTTCCATATTTATCCATAGACCGGTAAAGAGGTTCTTCAGGGTTTCCTGGAGGGACAATGCCAGCACACCGGTCAGGACAGCAGATGTAGTAAGTAGTGGGGTGAGATTAATGCCAAAGAGGCGGTGAAGCAAAACTATTGCAGCTCCGAAGTATATGAGGAGAGTTATTATGCTTTTAAGGAGGGGAGCCACGGTATATCTGCGAAGCATACTGAACGGGGCATCTGCTACAAGCCAGCGCAGTATCGTTACGGTACCTAATGTGGAAAACAGAGTGAATGCCTTTTCACCTATACCGATGAACTGCGGGAGTTCTCCTCCATTGGCCTTGGCAACAATTATGGTTATCTTGAGGGCTCCTGCAATAAGATAAAATACAAAGGCGCTAAATAGCGGCTTGAACAACCTGGAACGCATCTGGGCTATATCCATATCAAACATGTCCTCACAATATATTTTCCTGAGATTTTCTCAAGCAGTCCTTCACCATAGCACAAGGCGAATCTTAAGGAAAGTCTATAGGTATTGATAATAATTATGACTCCTGCTAAGATTCGGAGAATGAATAAAGAGGGGATACTTTATATAGTGGCAACCCCTATCGGGAACCTGGAAGACATCACCTTCAGGGCAGTCAGGGTTTTGAAGGAAGCAGATATTATTGCCGCAGAGGACACAAGACATACGCAGAAGCTTCTCAATCATTACGGTATTAAAACCCCGGTTACAAGCTATTTTGAGCATAACAAGGCCGCAAAGGGGGACTTTCTCGCAGGGAGGCTCAAGGAGGGGAAAGATGTGGCCCTGGTATCAGACGCTGGGACTCCGGGGATATCCGACCCAGGACATGATCTTATAAAAGGGGCAATAGAGGCAGGGATAAGGGTAGTTCCTATCCCAGGCCCTTCGGCTGCAATAACCGCCCTGTCTGTATCAGGACTACCCTCTGACATCTTTGCCTTTGAGGGTTTCCTTCCTGCAAAAGAGAAGGCCAGGAATGAAAGGCTTGAGACACTGAGAGGCGAACAAAGGACCCTGATATTTTATGAGTCACCGCAGAGACTCCTTTCGACATTAAAGGACATACGTGATATAATCGGCGACAGGAATATAGCCGTACTGCGGGAACTGACGAAGATCCATGAAGAGGCAGTGAGGGGCAGGGTATCGGATATATTGGAGGCCCTTAAGAACAGAGCGATAAAGGGCGAGGTTGTGATAATCCTGGAAGGTTTCCAAGGAAAGGAATTTAAAGGTTCAATCATTGATGAACTGGAGATGGCAGTTAAAAGCGGCTTAGAAAGAGGCTATCGAGGCAGTGGCTAAAGGGTTTGGGATTTCGAAGGGCGCGGTATATAAGGAAGGTCTCAAAATGAAGGTAAACAGGGAGGGTAAATCGATCGATATATTGTAATGGCGCTTTGCGGTTTTTTTCTTGCCTCATGCACAATGTCCGCCATTAAACAGCATTCTGGACCTACACCCCCTGACCAGGGATGTGGTCACTGGCATTACCTAGTTTACAAG
>JAENJC010000233.1 GCA_016844545.1 Deltaproteobacteria bacterium
CAAAAATGGCCTTAGATTCATCCAACTGGATTTTCATTTCATCTATTATCTTTCTGAACCTTTCGGCAGCACCGAAGGCCGCAGCTTCATCGGCCTTAAAGAGACACATCACAAACTCTTCTCCACCAAATCTCGCCAGAAGCTCACCTTCCCGTTTGTTCTTCAGCATCACTTCCGCGACCCTTTTCAGAACCATATCCCCAGCCTGGTGGCCATATGTGTCATTGATCTTTTTAAAGAAGTCCATGTCTATCATCAGGCAGGCTATCGGGAGGTCGTTCCTCTTGGCAAGGGCAACTATTGTCCTGGCTGTATCAAAAAAGTGCCGCCTGTTTGGAAGCCCGGTCAGCTCATCGGTTGTGGCAATCCTTTCCAGCAATACATTCCTGGCCTTCAGCTCCTCCTGAAGCACATGCATCTTGAGAAGGGTCTTTATCCTTACTATGAGTTCGCCTTTATCGAAAGGCTTAACCAGATAGTCACTAGCCCCAAGGGTAAACCCCTTTATCTTATCGGAAAGTTCCTGCTTGTTGGCAGTAAGCATGATTACAGGGATATCAGAGCCTTTCTCCATCGCCCTTATAGCAGCTACCAGTTTGCAACCGTCTATTACAGGCATCACAACATCAGTAATAATGAAGGTCACTTTGTTTGAGACGAACAATCTTAAGGCCTCAGCTCCGTCGCCAGCCTCAATAATATTCGAAAAGAGGCCGGATTCAAGGACAGCGTCCTTTACAACGGCACGGAAATAAGGAGAATCATCAACAATAAGGATGGTCTGCTCGGACATACTACTTCATCTCCTCTTTTAAAAAGCAAAATACTTATAAACGGACAGGTGACATAACGCTCGGCTGGAAAAAATCTCCTCATATAAGTATACACATATGACGCCACTTTGTCAACAGCAGACAACACAAAGTTTTTTCAAACAAGATGTGGAAGAGGGAAGGAGACTCAATAGTTTGATCCTTCGGCAGAAGGAAGGAGTAGGATTAGAAGGATATCTGTAGGACTATCTGTCCCTTTGTGTCATCTGGATTTGCATTTGCTTCGTTATGTGTCTTTTCGTATGCCGCAACAATATAGTTGTCACTGTATATCCTGTAGCTTGCCCCTGCAATTGTAGTCTCTATGTTGTTATTGGAAGCGTCTGTATTAGGGTCTAATAAATCATACCTGCCAAAGAGCGTGACCTTCTCATACATCGGCAGGACTACTTTGCCGAAGAAGGAGTATCCACTCTTCGAATTGCTATCGCCTCCGCTAAAGTTGCCTTTACCGCTGTAATGCTCTCCTGATGCCACAAAATATTTTTGCTGATAGCTTATAAAGCCTGTATTGTTGGTCCAGTCCGGCTCAGCGGCTGTATTCCCCTTGCCTGATACTCCGAAATAGGTCAACTGGAGCCCTGGCAGTATGTCAGGAAGGGGCCTTACGGTTAATCTCCCCTGTATGGATTTGTTCTGGTTGCTGTCGGTTGTCTTGCTGTAACCACCACCATTGTACAAGCCGATATGATATGAACCATACTTCCCGGCGTAACTCTTGTTCCCGACCTCTGCTATCTGCTCTTTACTTAACTTACCCCCTATATTGCCAAGGATGCTTACCCCGCCATCCGAAGAGGTCACGAGCTTCTGCTTATCCTGAAACATGGTGCTCTGCATCCTGTAGCCGTTCAACGATTCTTCAAAGTCTAACCACGGCAGCTGCACAAGCCCAATCCTTATGCCGTTGTCTGTTAAATGCCCCATGTCCGGGGTTAGGAAATCGGCATATGCATATTTCATCCTTACCACGTAACCGTTGGTTGTATCGGAGTATAAATCCGGCGTTATTCTCACCTTGAACCAGGGGGTTATCTCCTTATTTATATTTATATAAGCCCTTGTAAGCGTGAACTGGTTGAAGTCGGTAGTCGCTGCCCCTCCTGTCTGGCCAAAAGAGTAGTCTAAGTATGCAACACCTCCGATTTTTAAGCCATTCAATGGGTTTTTGGACTGTATTTCTTGCGCCTCTTCTGAAGTAATCGTCCCCTTCTCGACCAGCTTCTGCAGCAGGGCGTCATTAACATCCGCCTTTACTGCCAAAGGGTAAGCCAAGCTTAAACCCAACAGAAATACAACCAACTTTCTCTTCATTGTTCTAAATCCTCCTTTTTTTCAGTCACAGGTTATTTATCATTGGGCCTTGAAGGTGATCTTGTACTTCAGCTCCTTCTGGCCTGCCAGCCAGTCAACCGCCTTTCCGTTTATCTCTGCATAAGGGTACATGAAGTAGTTGAGCGGACCGTCGTTCTGGCGGGGGTTCAGGTAGTAACCCCTTCCGCCTCTGGCCAGAGCGACCCTGTATTCATCCACTGCCCCGAAGTAGTAATCAATATAGTTCAGGGCGCCCTTAAGGTCAAGATTGTTCGTCAGCATCGCCTTTCTGACATCGGCAGGGTCCGCGGGGACCCAACCGTATCCAGGCACATAGAACTCAGCCCAGCAGTGATGACCTCCGGTCATATCCTCATCATCCTTCTTCCCCAGTCTCAGGCCAAAGACCTCTCTCGCCGGGACCCCGGCTGCCCTTGCAACTGACACAAAGACGGAACTTATATCCGCACACTTCCCGCTTCTCTTTTCGAGAACCTTTTCAACTTCACCAGTGCCGCACCCCTTAACATTCGGGTCCCTTACAGTATTCTCTACCACCCACTGGTAGACGGCCCTGGCCTTTTCGCTGATCTTCTTCTTGTCCTTTATTACGCTAAGGGCTATATCCCTGACCTTCCCATCTGTAGGAATAAAAATAGTGCTCTTCAGGTACTCCATTACTTCGACAGGAATATCTGTTTCCTCCCTGGGGAAATCTTTTTTTATCAATTCGTTGGCCGATACATTGAAGGTAAATGTGAGTACCCTCTCCTTTGAATGTTTTGTCCATTCTGCGTAAAGGGCAAGGTTCCCTGTCTCTTTTTCACCGTAGATTCCGCTTTTCGAAAAATTACCATCAATCCTTACATCCGCTATATCCTGGACATTGTTCGATACAGGATATGGGATCCAGACCCTTACATCCTTGCTCTCTTCAGGGGCATCAATAGCCACTATAAGTACGATCTCCCCCTTCCTTTCCTTGGACATACCAGCTGAAGGGAATATAAACAACATACATATAATAACCGATAATAAACGTCCCAACATTCATCCCCTCCCTAACAAATCCTTCTATTTCTTCTCTGACAGGATAGACCATATACAGCTATCCGTCAAATAGGTTATACCTATAACTATTGGATTTACCATTACCATTTCCTATATGACCATTTCATGTAGCTAAATCGCAAAAAGTTATATATGATTGCTATGATACATCAGTTTGGAGAACCTTATACATGGCGCTGACCTTCGACAGGCAATCGATAGAAAAGGTAT